>JAGBAS010000024.1 GCA_017938885.1 Clostridia bacterium | reverse complement strand
GACGAGATCGCCAACGCTCACCGCAATGCCGACATCCACATCCACGATCTGTCCATGCTGACCGGTTACTGTGCCGGTTGGTCTCTGAAGCAGCTGATCCAGGAGGGCTTAGGCGGCATCCCCGGCAAGATTACTTCCGCTCCCGCCAAGCATTTGTCCACACTGTGCAATCAGATGGTCAACTTCCTGGGTATCATGCAGAACGAGTGGGCCGGCGCTCAGGCCTTCTCCTCCTTCGACACCTACCTGGCCCCCTTCGTCAAGGTGGACAATCTCACCTACGACCAGGTCAAGAAGTGCGTGGAGTCCTTCATCTACGGCGTGAATACCCCCTCCCGCTGGGGCACCCAGGCTCCCTTCTCCAACATCACCCTGGACTGGACGGTTCCCAACGACCTGGCCGAGCTCAACGCCATCGTAGGCGGCAAGGAGATGGACTTCAAGTACAAGGATTGTAAGCGCGAAATGGACATGGTCAACAAGGCCTTCATCGAGACCATGATCGAGGGCGATGCCAATGGCCGCGGCTTCCAGTATCCCATCCCCACCTACTCCATCACCCGTGACTTCGACTGGTCCGAGACCGAGAACAACAAGCTGCTGTTCGAGATGACCGCCAAGTACGGTACCCCCTACTTCTCCAACTACATCAACAGCGATATGGAGCCCTCCGACGTCCGCTCCATGTGCTGCCGCCTGCGCCTTGACCTCCGTGAGCTCCGCAAGAAGTCGGGCGGCTTCTTCGGCTCGGGTGAGTCCACCGGTTCGGTGGGCGTGGTCACCATCAATATGCCCCGCATCGCTTACCTGGCCGTGGACGAGGCCGACTTCTACAAGCGTCTGGACCGCATGATGGACATTTCCGCCCGCTCTCTGAAGATCAAGCGCGAGGTCATCACCCGCCTCATGGGCGAGGGCCTGTATCCCTACACCCGCCGCTATCTGGGCACCTTCGCCAACCACTTCTCCACCATCGGTCTGGTGGGCATGAACGAGGTGGGTCTCAACGCCAAGTGGCTCCGTAAGGACATGACCCACGCCGAGACCCAGAAGTTCACCCGTGAGGTCCTCACCCACATGAGAGACCGTCTCTCCGACTACCAGGAGCAGTACGGTGACCTCTACAACCTGGAGGCAACCCCCGCCGAGTCCACCTCCTTCCGTCTGGCCAAGCATGACCGCAAGTTCTACCCCGACATCATCACCGCCGCCGAGGCCGACGAGGGCAAGACTCCCTACTACACCAACTCCTCCCACCTCCCCGTGGGCTACACCGACGATATTTTCGCCGCTCTGGACATCCAGGACGAGCTCCAGACCCTCTACACCTCGGGTACTGTCTTCCACGCCTTCTTAGGCGAGAAGCTTCCCAACTGGAAGAGCGCCGCGACCCTCATCCGCACCATCGCCGAGAACTACAAGCTGCCCTACTACACCCTCTCCCCCACCTACAGCGTGTGCAAGACCCACGGCTACATCGCGGGCGAGCATTACACTTGCCCCGAATGCGGAGAGAAGACCGAGGTCTACAGCCGTATCACGGGCTACTACCGTCCCGTCCAGAACTGGAACGACGGTAAGGCCGCCGAGTTCAAGGCCCGCAAGGTCTACGCCCACAGCAAGCTGACGAACAAGCAACCCCTGACCGAATACGCTCCCGCCGAGGCTCCCGAGACCGTGACCGTCTGCGAGACTCCCGCCGCTCCCACCCAGACCATCCTCTTCACCACCGCCACCTGCCCCAACTGCAAGGCCGCCGGGATGTTCCTGGACAAGGCCGGCGTAGCCTACGAGAAGCTGGTCGTGGGCGAGGAAAGCAAGGACCTGGTGGCCAAGTACGGTGTCAAGCAGGCTCCCACCCTGGTAGTGGTTTCCGGCGACGAGTTTGAAACCATTCCCAACCTGTCCAACATAAAGGCGTACGCTGAGAAGAAGTAAGAACGAGGGGCTCTGCCCCTGACCCCCGCCCAATGAACCTCGCTCTGCAAGCAGAGCCAAAAAAGGTTCTTGGGAATCTCCAAAAACTTTTCAATAAAATAGTAAAAGGGCTCCGTCGCGGGCCCTTTCCTTAAAGGTAAACGATTATGTACGACATCATCATCATCGGCGCAGGCCCTGCGGGGCTGACCGCCGCCATATACGCCCGCAGAGCTGAAAAAAGCGTGCTCCTCATTGAGAAGGAGACCTTCGGCGGCCAGATCACCCACTCCCCTCGGGTGGAGAACTATCCCGGATTCGTCAGCCTCAGCGGCTCCGAGCTGGGAGAGAAGCTTTTCGGCCAGGTGCTGGAGCAAGGCGCCGAGATCGAGCTGGACACCGTCACGGGTATTTCCGGCGAGGCTGGCCACATCACCGTCACCTGCGAGGGCGGTTCTGCCTTTGAAGGCAGAGCGGTCATCATCGCCACAGGCTCCCGCCACCGCGACCTGGGGGTGGAGGGAGAAGAGAAATTCGTGGGCGAGGGCATCTCCTACTGCGCTGTCTGCGACGGTGCCTTCTACAAGGGCCGAACCGTAGCCGTCATCGGCGGCGGCAACTCCGCCCTCCAGGAGGCTGTCCTCCTCTCCGAGGGCTGTACCCACGTCACCGTGGTGCAGAACCTTCCCTTCCTCACGGGGGAACCCAGCCTGCAAAATATCCTGGCCAAGCGGGACAATGTCTCCTTCATCTACTCCACCGTGGTGGCCGCCGTGCTGGGGGAGGATACCTTCGAGGGTCTGCTCCTCCGCAACACCGACACGGGGGAGGAGACGGTGCTGAACGTGGACGGTACCTTCGTCTGCATCGGGCAGGTCCCCGCCAATCAAGCCTTTGCCGATGTGGTCAAGCTCAATGACTACGGCTACGTGGACGCGGGAGAGAACTGCCTCCCCGAGACCACCATCCCCGGCGTGTTCGTGGCGGGCGACTGCCGCACCAAGGCCATCCGTCAGGTGACCACGGCTACGGCCGACGGGGCTGTGGCGGCACTGGCGGCTTGTCGGTATTTGGATGCGCTGTAAATTCCATAAAAATACCTCCCCGACGGATGAAACGTCCATCGGGGAGGCTTTTTCTGCTTGGGACGGTCATACGCTGACCTTGCCTCAACGCAAGGGGAACGATCTTCCCGTCTTCCTGTAAAGGATCACGTTGGCGGCCAGGAGGCCAATGGGCAGAAGCGAAAACAGGCCTACAAGCACAGCGCCGACGTTGTCATCTCGCTTTTGTTGCGCCAAAAAATCCTCATATGCCAAGATATCCTGATTCCCATGGGACAAGGCATACAGGGAAAAAGACCCGTTCCCTTCCTCCTTGCTGACCACGATGCTATCCCCGGCTTTCACAGCCTCCAGGGCCTCGCGGTTGATCGCGCGGAGCGAGATGCTGTCGATCTCCAGCGGCTTACCGTACTCCTCAACGTAGATGTAATAATTGTCTCCGTATCTTCCCCAGCTGACGCGCTCACACCGCGCAAACGTACACGACTCATAGACAAGCGCATTGGCGGATGGGTACTTTTCAACAAGCGCCAGCGCCAGGGAGCCCCCTATGTGAAGCACCGCCAACAGCAAGAGCAAAACGCTTATGGCAACGAATCGTGTCCTTTGTTTTTCATGTCGCATATACCGAATCTCCTTTTTTGTACCGCAACGATCACAGGCTCTCATACCACCCAAGGAACGCCCCCAGATGCTCCTCGCTCACAAAGTCCCCGCCCGCCTTCAGCATCTCCAGCATGGCGGTGTCCTTCTCAGAAGGGTCCTTTTTCTTTTCTATGGACTTGATGAGGAAGTCGATCATAGACCCGTAGATCCCCGTCAGCGCGGCGCGGTCCATGCCCCCTTGGAGAGTGAACAGAGGGGTCTCGGCGGGGAGGCCCGTGGCCTTTCTCACCTCGGTCAGCAGCTCTCCCGTAGGGCAGAGGCCTACGCCGCAGAGGGCGGTCACAAGGTAGCGGCGTGAAGCCTTCTTATAGTCCTTGACGGTAGAGGCCATGAGCCAGCCGCAGTAGATGATGGGAGTCTTTTTCGGGAGGCTCTTTTTGGCCTCGGTCAACTCGTAGACGGGCAGACCGGTCTTCTCCCCGATCATGCGGGCATAGCGGGCGGTGCGGCCTGTGTTGGAGACGTATACGATGGCAGCGGGCTTGGTTTTCATGGCGCAGTTCTCCTTTTCGGTTCCTTCTCCTGTATTATAACACATTTCACCTCAAAAGGCAAGGGATTTCTGTCCTTCTCGTTAATTAACACTATTTTTGTATTATTTCAAAATAACTCTTGACAAACAGGTTTTTTTGATGTATAATACAGGTGTACCTGACAGTAAGGGATCGTACCCTGCCTGAAAGGGACGGAAACCGCATATATCACCGATCCCGCCATGGGTGGATCGGTCTGTTCCTGCGCGCCGTGCCCTTTCTCGGGTACGGTGTATTTTGTTTTCAGGAGGTATCCCATACATGGAGACCAGAGTCGCCGTCATGAGCATCATCGTGGAGGACACGGGCTCAGTAGAGCCCATCAACAATCTACTCCACGAGTACGGTGCTTTCATCATCGGACGCATGGGCATTCCCTACCGGGAGCGGGGCATCAGCATCATTAGTATCGCTCTGGATGCCCCCGACAACACCATCTCCGCCCTGGCGGGTAAGATCGGCAACCTCGAAGGAGTCAGCGTCAAGACCGCCTACTCAAGCGTGAAGGGAGCCGCCCATGCCTGAGCTTTTCACGCTTATTGACAGGCTGGCGGAGGGTGAGAGGCTGACCCACGGTGAATTTGTGACACTCATAGGTGAAAGAACCCCCGAGACCACCGCCTATTTAGCCGAGAAAGCGGTGGAGACACGGCAAGCCATATACGGAAATACCGTCTACATCCGCGGGCTCATTGAGGTCAGCAACATCTGCAAGAACGACTGCCTCTACTGCGGCATCCGCGCGGGGAACCCCAACTGCGACCGCTACCGCCTCACCGAAGAGGATATCCTGTCGGCCTGCGCCGAAGGCTATGAGCTGGGATTCCGCACCTTCGTCCTCCAAGGCGGCGAGGACGGCTACTTTACCGACGAGCGGCTCACTTCCCTGCTCTCTGCCATCAAGCAGGCTCACCCCGACTGCGCCGTCACCCTCTCCCTGGGTGAGCGCACCCGCGAAAGCTACCAACGCCTCTACGATGCGGGAGCCGACCGCTACCTCCTCCGCCACGAGACTGCCACCAGATCCCACTACGAAAGACTCCACCCTGCCGCGCTGTCCTTCGACAACCGTATGCGGTGCCTGCGGGATCTGCGGGAGATCGGCTACCAGGTGGGTTGCGGCTTCATGGTGGGCTCTCCCTACCAGACCACTGCCGACATCGCCCGCGATCTGGAATTCATCGCGGACTTCAAGCCGGATATGTGCGGTATCGGCCCCTTTATCCCCCATAAGGACACGATCTTTGCCGATTTTTCCGCCGGAACCGTTGAGCTGACCTGTTATCTTCTGTCCATCATCCGCCTCATTCATCCCCCCGTACTCCTCCCTGCTACCACGGCGCTGGGTACCATCCACCCCGAGGGACGGGAGCGCGGCATTCTCTCGGGTGCCAACGTGGTCATGCCCAACCTCTCTCCCGCCTCGGTGCGCAAAAAGTATATGCTCTACAACGACAAGGCCTCCGACGGAGCCGAGTCGGCACAGAGCAAGGCCGAGCTCATGCGCCGTATGGAAGCCATCGGGTATGAGGTAGTCACCGCAAGAGGGGACGTAAGAAAAACGTTCGCGCAAGGAGAACACCCATGAAACAAAAGACTGTCTGCAACCCCGTTCATATCAACTACCAGTACCAAGCCCCCATGCGCTCCCGCGAGTCCGCCGACCCCGCCGTGGTGCTGTACAAGGACGAATACTACCTGTTCGCCTCCCACGGCTCGGGCTACTGGGTGTCCCCCGATCTGGCCAACTGGGAATTCATTGAAATTGATCTTACCAAGCAGCCCGAGTTCGGCCTCTTTGCCCCCGGGCCCGTAGTGGCAGGGGATCGCATCTATATCACCCACTGTCAGGGCGGCAGTATCCTCTACTCCGACAATCCCCGTGATCCCGATTCCTGGGTCAACGCGGGCAGACCCTACTACTGGGACGATCCCGCCCTCTTCGTGGACGATGACGGCTCCCTCTACTGCTACGAGGGTCTCAGCCCCGTAGCCCCCCTCCACGTCTGCAAGCTGGATCCCGCCGACCCCTCCAAGGTACTGGAGGGCCCCGTGGACATCTTCCGGAGCGACCGCGATATCCGCGGCTTTGAGCGGGTGGGGGATATCAACGAAAAGGAAAGCGGCCGTACCCACCTGGAAGGCCCTTGGATGAACAAGATCGACGGGAAATACTACCTCACCTACGCCGTCCCCGGCACGGAATACGCGGGCTACTGCGACGGTTGCGCCGTGGCGGACTCCCCCATGGGACCCTTCACCTACTGCGAGAACAGCCCCGTCGTCTATAAGGCCACGGGCTTCATGCGGGGGGCGGGTCACGGCTGTCTCTTTGCCGATAAGTACGGCCACTACTGGAAAATGGATACCGTGGCCGTCAGCGTCAACCATATCTTCGAACGCCGCCTCTGCCTGTTTCCCGCCAAGGTGGAGAATGGCCTCGTCTACACCAACGCCTACCGCGGCGATTACCCCCAGCTCCTGCCCCACGAGGTAACCGATCCCTTCACCGACTCCGACGCGGGCTGGCATCTGCTCTCCCTCCACAAGACCGCCAAGGCCTCCTCGGTTCTGGACGAGTCCCACACCCCCGACAAGGCCTTCGACGAAAACCTCCGCACGTGGTGGAGTGCCGAAACCGGCAACCCCGGGGAGTGGCTGTGGACGGATCTGGGCAAGGCCTATGAGGTCTGCGCTATTCAAGTCAATTTCGCAGATCAGGACGTGGAGGCGGTGGGCGGACGCGGCCATGGCTTTGCCTACAGGTACACCTTGGAGGCTTCTCTTGACGGAGAGGACTGGTTCATGCTGACCGACCGCCGTGACAGCACCGACGATCTGCCCCACGAATATATCCAATTGGAAACGGTCACCTCCCTCCGTTACCTGAAGCTGACCAACCATGGCAAGACTCCCGCAGGGGGCAAATTCGCCGTCAGCGGTCTCCGCATCTTTGGCTTTGGCGGCGGTGAAGCACCGAAAAAAGCCCCCAACTTCACCGCTGAAAGGTGTGAGGATGCCCGCAATATGACCGTCACGTGGGAGCCCGTGGAGGGCGCGCAGGGCTACTTCATCCGCTGGGGTGTAGATCCCCATAATCTTCATACCCATTGGCAGGTCATCGATAACACCGAGGCCACCATCTACTGTCTTACCAAGGGTGTCACCTACCACGTCACCGTGGACGCCTACAACGAGAGCGGCGTGACTCACGGAACACGGACACAAACAATCTGATTTTACATACTCTGATCGGAAAGAACAGGCTTTTCTGTATTTCTGACCGTAAGAAAGGAAGCATACATCATGGCAAACGCAATCTACAATCCCAAATCCCTCAAAGCAGAAGAATTCATCCACGATGGCGAGATCCGCGAGACCCTGGCCTACGCCGAGGCCAACAAGCGCAACGTGGAGCTGATCGACTCCATCCTGGATAAGGCCAGACCCCAAAAGACCGAGACGGGCTACGTCTGCGCGGGGCTCTCCCACCGCGAGGCATCCGTCCTGCTGGCCTGTGACATCCCCGAGAAGATCCAAGAGATCTACAAGATCGCCGAGGAGATCAAGCTGGCCTTCTACGGCAACCGCATCGTCATGTTCGCCCCCCTCTACCTCTCCAACTACTGCGTCAACGGCTGTGTCTACTGCCCCTACCACCTCAAGAATAAGACCATCCCCCGCAAGAAACTGACCCAGGAGGAGGTCCGCGCCGAGGTCATCGCTCTCCAGGATATGGGCCACAAGCGCCTGGCCATCGAGGCGGGCGAGGACCCCAAGAACAACCCCATCGAGTACATCCTGGAGTGCATCAAGACCATCTACTCGGTGCATCACAAGAACGGCGATATCCGCCGCGTCAACGTCAACATCGCCGCCACCACCGTGGAGAACTACCGCAAGCTCAAGGAGGCGGGCATCGGCACCTACATCCTCTTCCAGGAGACCTACCATAAGGAGAGCTACCTCCAGCTCCATCCCACCGGTCCCAAGCACGACTACGACTACCACACCGAGGCCATGGACCGCGCCATGGAGGGCGGCATCGACGACGTGGGTCTGGGCGTCCTTTTCGGCCTGGAGCTGTACAAGTATGAGTTCGCGGGACTCATCATGCACGCTGAGCATCTGGAGGCGGTTCACGGCGTAGGCCCCCACACCATCAGCGTCCCCCGTCTGAAGCGGGCCTCCGATATCGACCCCGACCAGTTCGACAACGGCATCGACGACGAGACCTTCGCCCACATCACTGCCTGCATCCGTCTGGCCGTCCCCTACACGGGCATGATCATCTCCACCCGTGAGAGCGAGGCCGTCCGCTCCCGCCTGCTCCATCTGGGCATCTCCCAGGTCAGCGGCGGCTCCCGCACCTCTGTGGGCGGCTACGCCGGCTACTCCCCCGACGAGCGTCCCCACGACACCGAGCAGTTCGACGTGTCGGATCAGCGCTCCCTCGATGAAGTTGTCCGCTGGCTCATGGAGAACGGCCACATTCCCTCCTTCTGCACCGCCTGCTACCGCGAGGGCCGCACCGGCGACCGCTTCATGAGCCTCTGCAAGAGCGGCCAGATCCTCAACTGCTGCCACCCCAACGCCCTCATGACCCTGTCCGAGTACCTGGAGGACTACGCCTCCCCCGAGACCAAGGCCATCGGCTACGAGATGATCGCAAGAGAACTGGGCCGCATCCCCAAGGAGAAGGTGCGCACCATCGCCGAGCAGAATATCAAGGATATTCGGAACTCTAATCGGAGAGATTTCCGGTTCTGATTGTCAAATTTGAAATTCCCTCCGCCTATCCCCCCGCGCAAGGAGACACGCTATGATTTTCACCCTACCTCCCATAGGAAAGGAAGCCATTCCGCTCCCCCACTTTCCCACGCGGCACCAAGCCTTCATCTTTCGGGCGTGTGAATACATTCCCGTGGAGAAGATCGCGCGAACACTGGGCACCGACACCGAGACTGTCCGCCGCGCCATGTCCGACATGGGACTCCAGGATTTTGCCCCCGGGAATCTGTGGATGGGGAGAGGCTACATCACGATCATTCGCCGCATGTGGCACATTTTACCCTACGATCAGCTGTGCGAGTTGCTGGACACCGACGAGCAAAGCCTGGCCCGCTTGATGCGGGATGAGGATTTTCTGGACGTCAAGCTATCCGAGAAGCCGAGGTGCGACAGAGTACGCTGGCGAGAGCTCACCGACACCGAAAGAAAGCGGACGAAAGAGATCAAAGGGGTGATGCAGACCCTCGATTTTTCAGGGAAAGCCCCCTTTGATTTCGATTACCCCGTGCCTCGTTTGGAGTTTTCGGGAGAAGAATGCTTTGACACAAGGATGATCTATGCGTTTTCGGGACTGTACCGGCACGCCTTTGACGTGAACAGCGAGGACTATCTACCCGACGAGCAGCTGGCGGCCTATCGGGATCTCGGCATCAACGGGATCTGGACGCAAGGCATCCTCTCTCAACTAACCGAGTTCCCCTTTGATCCCGCTATTTCCGCAGGATATGAAAAGCGGCTGGAGCGGCTTCGCGCCATGACCGAGCGACTGGATCAATACGGGATCAAGCTGTACCTGTACCTGAACGAGCCCCGCAGTATGCCCCTTGCGTTCTTTGAGGATCACCCCCACCTCCAAGGCCACGTTATGAACGGCGACGCCTGCCTGTGCGTATCCACAAAGGAGGTATCGGATTATCTGCGAAACGCCGTGGAGTCTGTCTGCCGCGCGGCCCCCAAGTTGGGAGGCTTCTTTACCATCACCCGCTCCGAGAATCTGACCAACTGCTACTCCCACGCGGGGGAGGCGGGTCAGCCCTGTTCCTGCCCCCGATGCCGGGAAAAGACCGTGGGAGAGGTGATTTCCCACACCATCCGCTGTATACAGGAGGGTACCCACCGCGTTGATCCCCGCATCAAGGTATTCGCGTGGAGCTGGCGCTGGAACTCCCACAGCGAGGAGATCATCCGACACCTCCCCAAGGGCGTTATCCTTCTGTCCCAGAGCGAGCTGGATATGCCCTTTGAGATCGGCGGTGTCAAGGGAAACGTGCTGGATTACTCCATGAGCATCGTAGGCCCCGGCGAGCTGGCCAAAAAAGAGTGGGCCGTAGCGCGGGAGGTGGGCTTGGAGGTGGGCGCGAAGGTACAGATCAATACCACGTGGGAGGCCTCCACCATCCCCGCCATCCCCGTCTCCCCGTCCATTAGGGCCCATATGGAGAGGCTACGAAACGAAAACGTCCGTCATCTGCTCCTCAGTTGGACGCTGGGCGGCTATCCCTCGCGGAATATTGCCGCCGCCGCAACCTACTTTTACCAGTCCTGCTACGCCGAAAACGGGGAGGGGTCTCCCACCGAGGCGGAAAACCGCTTTTCCGAGGCCTTTTCGGAATTCCCCTTCCACATCCAAACCCTCTATCTGGGCCCGCAGAACGCGGGGCCGTCCAATCTGCTTTTTGAAAGCCCCACCGGCTACAAGGCAACCATGACCTGCTTTGCCTACGACGATCTGGAGGCCTGGAGAAGCATATACCCCGTGGACACCTTCGAATTACAGTTTGAACACCTGTGCGAGACATGGAAGCGCGGTTTGGACAGACTCGACGAGGGAAGTGACAGCGAGATGGCGGTCATGGCCAAGGGAGCCTACTGCCTGTTCGCCTCATCCCTGAATCAGATACGGTTCATCCGCGCCAGAGATGAGGGGCGGTATGCCGACGCGGCTCGCGCGGCCGAGGACGAGCTGGATATATCCATGAAAATGCTTTCGCTGATGAACCAAAACGCGGCCATTGGCTACGAGGCGGCCAATCATTACTATTTCTCCAAGAACCAGCTGGCGGAAAAGATTCTGAACTGCCTGTACATGATCCGCCGCTTTCAAGCTGTACCGTAAACCCAAGGCGCCCCGACACACGCCCCCGAAAGGAGTCAACCATGAGCAACCTCAACTCCACCCCCTCCGCCGACCGTATCCACATCGGCTTTTTCGGCCTTCGCAATGCAGGCAAATCCTCCCTGGTCAACGCCGTCACGGGGCAGTCCCTGTCGGTGGTCTCCGACGTGGCGGGCACCACCACCGACCCCGTCAAGAAGGCCATGGAGCTTTTGCCCCTGGGCCCCGTGGTCATCATCGACACCCCCGGTCTGGACGACGAGGGAATGCTGGGTGAATTGCGCGTCCAAAAAGCTCGCGAGGTGCTGGCCACCGTCCATATCGCCGTGCTGGTGGTAGACGCTACCCGCGGCATGACCGAGCTGGACAACACCCTCATCTCCCTCTTTGAGGAGCGCAAGCTCCCCTATGTCATCGCCCTCAATAAGTGCGACCTCCTCCCCGTCCCCCCCGCCGCCGAGGGCAACCGCCACCCCGTCAGCGCGGCCACGGGCGCGGGCGTTCACGAGCTGAAGGAGGCCATCGCCGCCCACGCCAAGGGGCTGGGGAACACCCGCAAGCTGGTCTCCGACCTGCTCAGTCCCGACGATCTGGTGGTGCTGGTCATCCCCATCGACGAGTCCGCCCCCAAGGGCCGCCTCATCCTGCCCCAGCAGAACACCATCCGCGATATCCTGGACAGCCATTGCACCGTGGTAGCCTGCCAGGATACCGAGCTGAAAAAGACCCTGTCCATGCTGGCGGTCAAGCCCGCCCTGGTCATCACCGACTCCCAGGCCTTTGGCCGCGTAGCCAAGGACGTCCCCGCTGACGTCCCCTTGACCTCCTTCTCCATCCTCTTCGCCCGCTACAAGGGGGATCTGACCGCCCTCGTGCGGGGGGCCGTGGCTCTGTCCTCTCTCAAGGACGGCGACAGGGTGGTGATTGCCGAGGGCTGTACCCACCACCGCCAATGCGGAGACATCGGATCCGTGAAGATTCCCCGTTGGGTGGAGCAGTTCTCAGGTGCCAAGCCGATCTACACCTTCACCTCGGGCGGTGAGTTTCCCCACGACCTGTCCGACTGCAAGCTCATCATCCATTGCGGCGGGTGTATGCTCAACGAAAAGGAAATGGCTCACCGCATGGAGATCGCCGAGCGGGCAGGGGTGCCCATGGTCAACTACGGCGTGGCTATCGCCCATATGCACGGCATCCTCAAAAAAAGCCTCTCGCCCTTCCCCGAGGTGGAAGCCATACTCCGGGGGGAATCACAGTCCGCGCACAGGTGAGCGATCCGATCAGACGAACCATAAGCCCAAGCCGTCGGCAAGAGCTGTCCTCCCGCTACACGGCCGAGGAGGTCGCTCACGCATCTTCTGAATAAAGAAAACGACCGTCCTCCCCGCGGGGACGGTTTTCTTATCCCACATATTAACCAGTTCTTAACCTCGCAACAACTGATTGATAATTGATTTTTACTTTTTTCTGTGGTATGATAAAGGCGTAAGCTTACGACACACCATTCCACCATACACGAAACACAGAAAAGGAGACAACATGAACCTGAAAATAGGAACCACCATCAAAAGCCTACGAGCCAAGCACAAGGTCACCCAGGATCAGCTCGCCACCTTCCTGGGCTGCACCCCCCAGGCCATCTCCCGCTGGGAGTCCGAGACCAGCTACCCCGATATCGAGCTGCTCCCCTCCATCGCGGAGTTCTTTTCGGTCAGCACCGATGAGCTGCTGGGGATGAAGCGGAGCGAGCGGGAGCAGCGGCTCTTGGCGATCTACGATACCATCGCCCGCTGTTGCGAGACGGGCGCGGACAGTGAGGAGGACATCCGCACCGCCCGCAGCTTTGCCGCCGAGTTCCCCTCGGACGAAAAGATCCAAGCCCATCTGGCCGACACCCTCTGCCGCGCCTATATGTGGGACGGGAAGGCTCCCGACCACCAAAAAGAGCTGGAGGAGGCCGAAAGGATCTATCTGACGCTCATCGAGCGCACCGACGACCAGGAGTTCCGCAACGGCACCCTGGAGACCCTGGCCGCCCTGTACGTGGTGGGCTTTCAGGATCAGCTCCGCGCGGAACGGGCCATCCGTCAGCTCCCGTCCATGCGGTACTGCCAAGAAGGGGTCCGCTCCAGCCTGTTCAGCTACTTTTTGGGTAACGATCCCCTCCCCGCCCAGGACTATATCCTGCGGCTGACCGAGACCCTGTGCAGTCAGATGACCGAGTACGTGGCCTACGTCATGCCCAACGAGCCAGAGGGCTGGGACCGAAAGATCGAATACTTTGAAAATATCCTTGACCTCTATCGCACGGTATTCGGGGACGATCTGAATTACTTCCATGCCAGCGTAGCCTACGTCCACCGCGTCATCGCCACCTATCTGATCGCCCAGGGCAAGACCGATGAGACCCTGGATCGGCTGGAGCTGATGTACGACCACGTCATAGCCGCCGACAAAGCCAATCCCGGGGATCCCTTCACCTCGCCCCTTACCGACCGCTTGGTCTATCCCGAGGCAAGCGACGAGTTCGACGATCTGCGGTGCGCCAATCACGCCTACTACTTCGCGGCCAAGATGAAGCAGGAGCGGTACGATCCCATCCGTGAGCATCCCCGATTTATCGCGCTCTGCGAGAGATTGCGGGAGGCGGCGCGGGAGTTTTGAGTTTCTTACGCAAGAAGATGACCGCCCTCCATGCGAGGACGGTCATTTGTCATATCAGTTACTTGTGTAACCTTCCCATGCACCATGTGCGCAAAGTCAGCACCCATCCCGCCAAGGACAGGATTACGATGGGCAGGGACACTGTAGGAATAGCGAGGATGGCGCGGGGGAAGGTCTCCAAAAACGTAGCACTAACATAGAGCCACTGGATGGCGCCGAAAAACTTGGGAATGATGATAGGCCAAATTGCAAAGCCAATGGTGTTGAGCCAGAAATCTGTGTTTTTCAGCACATAGGCCAGTGTCTCCTTGAGGCTCCACTCCTTGCCACTCATGTAGGTAAGGTATTTGGTCTTGTGGGTTGAGGCAGTAACCTTCAGATGGACCATGCAGGTAATGAGCATAAAAGCGTACATGACCAAGGTTTTCCATGCGAATTCCCACTTGCTATCTGCATCAAAAATTAGCCTCATAAAGGTCTGCAATACCATCAGGCACAGAAAAGAAGTCAAGAAATAACTCCAAAAGAGAATGAACGAGTTGATGATAAAACTGCCGATCTTTTTCATGGCAAATTCCTCCGTTGTGATGTGATTGGGGATGGTGTTTGTTTCATTATACCATGCCTGTTTACATTTGTCAATATAGTATTTTGAAAATAGTATTGACATTTTAATATTATGCGAGTATAATACAGATATAGATCGGGAAAGGAGGCGGATGAGCATATGTCGTGGAAGGACGATGTGGAAGAAAATATCAAATGTGGGTTGATTGAAATACTCATTCTGTCGCTGTTGTCTCATGAGGATATGTACGGCTACAGGCTCAAAACCGAGTTGGCTGAACGAACAAGTGACACCTTTATTGTGAAAGAGGGCTCACTGTACGGTCCCCTGTACCGTATGCAGGAAAGGGGCTTGATTTCCAGTCGTAAAGAATTGGTGGGAGAAAAGAGATTCCGCAATTACTACCACATAGAGGAAGCGGGAAAAGAATATCTCCAATATGCCGTCCGACAGTTTTTGCTGATCTATGACGGAGCCAATCAACTGATACAAGGAGTACATATAGATGAAGACGAAAAACCAAACGGTGATCTGTGAATACTTGCAATCCCTGAAGAAGGTCTTGGTATGTAAAAGGGCGGTCAAAAAAGCAATTTTGGATGAGATCAGAATGCAGATCGGTGAGGTTGAGCAGAGATTCCCAACGCTTACCAAGGAAGATTTGTATAGGGAAATTGGTTTGCCCGAGGAGGTAGCACGGGGCTTTGAGAGCCGCGAAGATATGGGTGTGATTCGCGAAAAGGCAAAAAAGTACGAAAGAAACCGTATCATCTGCTGTGCAGTAGCTTTTGTAGCTACGGTTGCCATAGTATTTACCGCTGTACTGATTACCTCACAGGATGATTATCGTTCTGATACTCATGTGAACAGCAATATTGAAGAAATTACGAGCGAAATAAAAAATCCCGCAAAAGGGTTGACAAATGAATCCCTTTGCGGTATAATAAGAGTACGAAGGGGCTACCGTGACGGTTGCCTCCTCACAAGATCAAGAAATAATCGCCTGAACTTTGCGAGGGTTGCGGGCGGTTATTTCTTTTTGTTATTGTTCAGATAGATGCTGACACAAATGCCAATAATCTGGGCGATCAACGCCAGAAGCGCGATCAGCTCGATCCATGTAACCATGTGCATCACCTCCCCCGCGTTTTGTCGGAGAAGGCTGAATGATTCCAATCAGAAATTCGCTTCTCCGCGGTAAAACCGAAAGAGGAAGCAAACCGCCACCGTTACTTTACCCGAGGGCAAAGCAGGTAACCCCTAAGGGTCCTAAGACCGCCTATATTCTACCACAGATCCCCCAATATGTCAAGATGTTCGGGAAAAGTCCTCCATCCAACCAAAATTTTGTATGCCCCACCATTGACATCCGCCCCGTTTTCGGCTATAATAAATAAGATTGATATTTTCATAAGTGTTTTTTGGGGATCGGTAGGGGCGCACCTATGTGTGCGCCCGAAACGGATCGATCGGGCGCACACGCAGGTGCGCCCCTACCGACAGCTTGTGTTTGGATATTGGATCGATCATAGTCGATAAAAGAAAGGAACCCACCCACATGGCAGACTTCAAGCAGGAGATCGAGCGTCGTCGGACGTTCGCCATCATTTCCCACCCCGACGCGGGTAAGACCACCCTGACCGAGAAGTTCCTCCTCTACGGAGGCGCGATCCAGTCCGCAGGCGCGGTCAAGGGCAAATCCTCCGACCGCCACGCCACCTCCGACTGGATGGAGATCGAGAAGAAGAGAGGTATCTCGGTCACCTCCTCGGTCATGCAGTTCGAGTACGAGGGCTTCTGCATCAACATCCTGGACACCCCCGGCCACCAGGACATCTCGGAGGACACCTACCGTACCCTCATGGCCGCCGACAGCGCGGTCATGGTCATCGACGGCGCCAAGGGTATCGAGCCCCAGACCCGCAAGCTCTTCAAGGTCTGCGCCATGCGGCATATCCCCATCTTCACCTTCATCAACAAGATGGACCGCGAGGCAAGAGACCCTTTCGACCTCATCGACGAGCTGGAGAAGGAGTTCGGCATCGGCACCTACCCCATGAACTGGCCCATCGGCTGCGGCGTGGAGTTCAAGGGCGTCTACGAGCGGGATCGCCACTCCATCCTCACCTTCGACGAGCGCCACGCAGGCAGAAAGCGCCTCAAGGGCATCGAGTGCGACATCAATGACGAGGCAAAGCTGGACGAGCTGATCGGCGAGCGCGCCCGGACGATCCTTACCGAGCAGATCGAGCTTTTGGACGGTGCCTGCTTTGACTTCGATATCGAGAAGGTGCGCCATGGTCAGCTCTCCCCCGTGTTCTTCGGCTCGGCTCTGAACAACTTCGGCGTGGAGGCCTTCCTGGAGAGATTCCTGGAGATGACCTCCGCTCCCCTGTCCCACAAGAGCGTCCATCCCGCTGTGGAGCCCACCGAGATCTCCCCCTTCGACGAACCTTTTTCTGCCTTCGTCTTCAAGATCCAGGCCAACATGAACAAAGCCCACCGCGACCGTATCGCCTTCATGCGCATCTGCTCGGGTAAGTTCGAGCGGGGTGAGGAATATTTCCACGTCCAGGCGGGCAAGCCCGTCAAGCTCTCCCAGCCCCAGCAGATGATGGCCCAGGAGCGTGAGATCATCGACACCGCCTACGCGGGGGATATCATCGGCGTGTTCGATCCCGGTATCTTCTCCATTGGTGACACCATCTGCGCCAAGGGTGCGAAAATTCAGTACGCAGGCATCCCCACCTTCGCCCCCGAGCATTTCGCCGTGGTGGAGCAGATCGACTCCATGAAGCGGAAGCAGTTCGCCAAGGGCATGACCCAGATCGCCCAGGAGGGTGCCATCCAGATCTTCTTCGAGCCCGGCACGGGTATGGAACGGGTCATCGTGGGTGTGGTCGGCGTGCTCCAGTTCGACGTGCTCCAGTTCCGCATGGAATCCGAGTACGGCGTGAAATACTACAAGAAGGACACCCCCCACCAGCTTATCCGCTACATCGACAACGATCCGAACGAGCTGAACCCTGCCTCCCTCCGTCTCATGCAGAACACCAAGTGGGTGCAGGACGTGAAGGGAAAGAACCTCTTGGTCTTCGTGGGCGACTACGAGATCGACTGGGCGTTGGATAAGAACCCCGGGCTGAAGCTTTCGGAGTTCCATCAGAATATGTGATCTCCTATCCCGCAGGCTTCATGGCTCTGCGGGATTCTGTTATACCGGACAATGCTCATGTATCCAATACGTCTTTCTGCCGCCAAGCCCCGGAATATCCTCCGCCGGGGTTGACACAAGCCCTCAAATATGGTATACTGATTTCATCCCAATTCAGAAAGGAATCCTGCCATGCTCCGACTCATTCCTGCCCCTGCCCATACCACCATGGCTGACGCCCGCGTGGCTGTCGCCCCCGTATACAACACAGCCGAGGTCTTTGCCGACGCCGCCAAGACCCTGGCCGATTTCGCGCGCCGTACCCATGGCATCACCCTGACTCAGGGTGATCGCGGCATCACCTTTGCCGTAGACACGACCCTTCCCACCGAGGCGTATACCCTCACCGTCACCGAGACAGGAGCCACCGTCAAGACCTCGGATATCCTCGGTGCCCAGAACGCCGCTGTGACCCTTGTCCAGCTCATGGAGAAGGCCGAGGACGGTCTGACCCTCCCTGTGGGTGTGATCGAGGACGCCCCCAAGTGTACCTGGCGCACCGTCATGATCGACCTGGCGAGAGACTGGCATGAGCTCCACGTCCTCTACGAGTACGTGGATATGTGCCGCTTCTACAAGGTCAAGTATCTCCACTTCCACTTCACCGACGACCAGAGCTATACTCTCCCCTCCAAGGCCTTCCCCAAACTCCCCACCGAGGGCCGTCACTATACCGAGGCCGAGATCAAGGGACTGATTGCTTACGCCAAGGCCCGTGGGGTCCAACTCATCCCCGAGATCGATGTCCCCGGCCACACCACCTCCTTCGCCTCCGCTTACGGGGAGATCTTCGGCACCGACGGCATCATCTGCCTCTCCGAGGAATCCATGGCCGGTATGGCTACCCTGTTCCGTGAGCTGTGCGAGCTGTTTGCTGACTCCGAGTACATCCATCTGGGCGGCGACGAGGCGGCCATCGGCAAGTGGATCACCTGTGAGAAGTGTCTTGCCGCTTTCCGTGCAAGAGGCGTGGACGTGGATGGCTACCTCGCCACCGAGGAAGGCAAAAAGGAACTGACCGAGCTGATGTATGCCACCTTCATCAAGGATATCTGCGAGGTCATCCTCTCCTGCGGCAAGACCCCTGTGGTCTGGGAGGGCTTCCATAAGAGCATGAACCACCTGATTCCGAAGGAATCTGTCATTGTAAGCTGGGAGAACTTCTACCAGACTACCCCCGAGCTCCTGGAGGCGGGCTTCCGCGTGGTCAACGGTGCCTGGAAACCCATGTACGTGGTAACGCCGGTGGTCTACTGGTCCCCCGAGGAGGTCTACAACTGGAACGTATACACCTGGGGCGCCGTCCATCCCGGCTCGCCCTACAACAAGGAGGCTCTGCACATCGACCCCACCATGCAGGTGGAGGGCGGTCAGCTGTTGGCCTGGGGCGACCAGATCGTAGCGAAGTACCCCGTGGTCGCCGAGGGCGTCCGCGAGGAGCAGAGACTCGTCGAGGAGCGCACCCCCTGTCTGTCCGAGAACGTCTGGAATCGGGTCAAGCCCACCGATTGGGCAGAGTTCAGCGGGCGGATGGAAAAGGTCGCAGAGCTGTACGAGCTCTTCCGCGCCAACGAGTGATCCTCAAAGCCACATAAAACAGGAGGTCTGTCATGTCCGTTCCGATTCCCGAGAAGCGAGTCGCCGATTTTGAGAACAAAGGCTTCGGTATGTTCATCCACTGGGGTCTCTATTCCCAGATGGGCAAGGGCGAGTGGGTGCAGCATATCCACGGCATCCCCATGTCCGAGTACCAAAAGCTCCAAAGCACCTTCACCGCATCCGAGTTCGACGCCCGCCATATCGTGTCCGTAGCCAAAGCCGCAGGAGCGAGATACATCACCCTGACCACCCGCCACCACGAGGGCTTCTCCCTCTACGACACCTGCGGTCTGAACACCTTCGACGCCCCCCATTCCCCCTGCGGGCGGGATCTCATCCGCGAGTTCGTGGATGCCTGCAACGAGCAGGACGTCATGCCCATGTTCTACCACACCACCCTGGATTGGTATAACCCCGACTTCAACGGAAACTTCCCCAAGTACCTGCAATACCTGCGGGATTCGGTGGAGATCCTCTGCTCCAACTACGGCAAGATCGGCGGATTGTGGTTCGACGGCAACTGGTCCAAGCCCGAAGCCGACTGGGAGGAGGACGCCCTCTACGCGGTCATCCGCAAGCACCAGCCCGACGCCATCATCGTCAACAACACGGGCCTGTCCCACCGGGGCGAGGTAGGCAACCTCCAGCTGGACAGCGTCACCTTCGAGCAGGGCCGACCCACCCCCATGGATCGGGAGGGCCACCGCAAGTACGTGGCCGCCGAGATGTGTCACACCATGAACGCCCACTGGGGATTTGGCGCAAACGACTGCAACTACAAGTCCCTGGCCGACCTCATCGAGACCCTCTGCGCCTGCCGCCGCGTGGGGGCCAACTACCTCCTCAACATCGGCCCCACGGGCGAGGGCGCCATTCCCCTCATGCAGGAGGCTCTTCTGCGGGGGATCGGTGACTGGGTCCGCGCCACGGGCAACGTCATCTACACCGCCAAGCCCTGCGGCGTGACGGGTCCCGCCAAGGACTTCGCCCTCCGCGACGGGAATAAGCTCTACTTCTTTGTCCACGGTCTCCGCGTCGTGGGCGACGGCAACGTGGTGGTGGACCGTGGCTCCGACGATACCGACGGCTGGCGCTTCACAGGCGTTCCCGGTAAGATCAAGAGCATCCGCTGGACCGATGCCGCAGGAGGCGGTCGGGATCTGGCCTTCACACAGGAGGGCGACAGCCTGCAGGTAGACTTCACCCACTTCCCCTACGGCACCGACCTGGTGGTCCGCGTGGCTGAGGCGGAGCTGGAATAAAAAACAGCGATCGTGAAATGCTTCAAATTGCAGTTTATAGGAGAGCAAGGAGAACGCCAGAGGGAAACTTCTTGAAAGAAGTTTCCCTCTGGACACCCTTCAAGAACTTTCAAAAAGATATATTTATCAATGCTTTTAAAAGTTTTTGGAGTTCTTAGAACCTTTTTT
>JAGBAS010000003.1 GCA_017938885.1 Clostridia bacterium | reverse complement strand
TCATGATGGCCACGCCCTCGGGGACGTTGTCGGAGCCGTAGCAACGGACGTCAGCGCGGGGACCCTTGGAGAAGGGCTTCTCCTCGACCACGGTAACGGTCTCGGTGTAAGGATCGAAGGCGGTCTTCACGTAGGTGAAGCCGTTGATGCGGGCGATGATGTAGGCGGCGTCCTTGCCCAGACCGTTTAGGATGACGCGGAGGGGCTTGGAGCGAACCTTGTTTGCGTTCAGTGCGATCTTGATCGCGCCCTCGGCGGCGGCGAAGGACTCGTGGCCGGCCAGGAAGCAGAAGCACTCGGTCTCCTCGGAGAGGAGCATCTTGCCAAGGTTGCCGTGGCCAAGACCGACCTTACGGTTCTCGGCGACAGAGCCGGGGATGCAGAAGGCCTGCAAACCGATACCGATAGCGGCAGCGGCGTCGGAAGCCTTGGTGCAGCCCTTCTTGATGGCGATGGCTGCGCCCACAACGTATGCCCACTTGGCGTTCTCAAAGCAGATGGGCTGGGTCTCTTCGACGATCTTGTAGGGATCAATGCCGTAAGCGTCGCAGATCTCTTTGCACTCGTCGATGGAGTGGATACCGTATTCATTCAGAGCGGCGAGGATCTTCGCTTCGCGTCTCTCGTAACCTTCAAACTTTGCCATGATATACAGTCCCTCCTTTATTATTCCTTGCGGGGGTCAATGTACTTGACAGCATCATTGAACCGACCGTAGGTACCTTTGGCCTTCTCATACGCTTCGTTAGGCTCCATGCCCTTCTTGATGAAGTCGGTCATCTTGCCCAGGGAAACGAACTCGTAGCCGATCACTTCGTTGTTCTCATCCAGTGCCATGCGCGTGCAGTAGCCCTCGGTCATCTCGAGGTAGCGCACACCCTTAGCGCGGGTTCCGTACATGGTACCCACCATGGAACGCTCGCCCTTACCGAGGTCCTCCATGCCTGCGCCGATAACCAGACCGCCCTCGGAGAAGGCAGACTGCGAACGGCCGTAGACGATCTGAAGGAACAGCTCACGCATTGCAGTGTTGATGGCGTCGCACACCAGGTCGGTGTTCAGCGCCTCCAGAAGGGTCTTACCGGGCAGGATCTCGGCGGCCATAGCGGCGGAGTGGGTCATACCCGAGCAGCCGATGGTCTCCACGAGGGCCTCCTCGATGATACCGTTCTTGACGTTCAGGGACAGCTTGCAGGCGCCCTGCTGGGGAGCGCACCAGCCCACACCGTGGGTGTAAGCAGAGATGTCGCTGATCTGTCTGGCCTGGATCCACTTGCCCTCCTCAGGCAGAGGAGCGGGACCGTGGTTGGGGCCCTGGGCTACGGTACACATGTTCTGAACCTCATGGCTCATTGCGTACTCGCACTTGTACTCATTGCTCATGATTTTGTATCTCCTTTGAAAATTTTGCATGGGAATATCCCCTCGGGGGAGCGCCCCCTTTACGGGGGGGCTTTGGGGGCGTGTCGCCGTGATCTTACCGTTCCTGCGGCGGTTCTTCTTAAGATAGAAGCTCAATCAGCGGAGCGATGGCGCCCAGATAGGCCTCGCCGATGCAGCAGGCACCGTCAGGCGTGGGATGGACTCCGTCGGCGGCGTAGTAAGCGGGCTCCTCCTCGGTCATGCCGTGAAGCACTTCATCCAGAGGAAGGTAAGCGTCGGCGTACTCGTCGGCCAACTTCTTAACGATTGCTTTCTTACGCTCCAGCTCCTCGCAGAGCTCCTGCTTGACAGGGTCTACGGTCTCCAGCAGGAATGGCTGGATCATGAGGATGCGGGCGTTCGTGCGGGACTTGATGGCGTCCAAAACCTTGCGGTAGTTCTCCTCGAACTGATGATCGGTCGTTTCGATGTACTCAAAGGCATAGTGATGCCACACGTCGTTGACGCCGATCAGAATGGATACGATATCGGGCTGAATCTCGATGAAATCCGCTTCCAGCCGCTCCACCAGATGTTCGGTACGGTTTCCGCTGATACCGAGGTTGACGAACTCAAAATCGGTATCCGAAAAGGAATCCTGGATCATTGCCGAGGCGTATCGGGGATAGCCCTCACCCATATCGGCAGGGTTACTTCGATCCCGTCCCGCGTCGGTGACACTGTCGCCTTGAAAAAGAATCTTCATGTCGGTGGGGTGTTACCTTTCCAAATTATGTTTTGGGAATGCTTGCAGATTACTGAACGATGGAGCCGTAGATCTCGCCGAAGGCGGCAGCGGCGTTGCACTCATCGGTGTCGATGTGCATGGCCAGAGCGTAGCTGGGGCTGACGCGGACCACGACGTCGTCAAAAATGGTGGTGCGCTCGGACTCGACCAGGACCTTGACGATCTGACCGTTGGAGACACCCAGACCCTCGGCATCCTCGGGCGTCATGTGGATGTGACGCTTGGCGATGATAGCACCTTCCTCTACCTCGATCTCGCCTGCGGGGCCGACCAGCTTCAGACCGGGAGTGCCGGCTACGTCACCGCTCTCGCGGACGGGCACGCCCTTCAGACCCAGGGCACGGGCGTCGGTATAGGACAGCTCGATCTGGTTAGCCTTACGGGTGGGGCCAAGCACGCTGACCATCATCTCGCCCTTGGGGCCGACCAGCTTGATCTTCTCATTGGCGGTGGCGAACTGACCGGGCTGGCTGAGCATCTTCTTGACGATGAGCTCTGCGCTCTCACCGTACAGGACGGCGACAGCGTCATCGGTCAGATGGATGTGGCGGGCGGAGGTCTCAACAAGGATTTTGTTTTCCATTCTGCATTTCCTCTTTCGTTTTGAAATTTATGGCTTTGTGACACATAAATCACATTCTTATAAATTATAACATAAATGTGTCGAAATGTAAAGTGTTATTTTGAAATATTTCGGGGGGTATAGCAAAAAAGTTTTTGGGGATAATGTAGAGAAATGAGAAAACGGGGTTTATCCAAGAGATACAAGATACGGAGATACAAGATACAAGATAGAACGGCTCTTGCCACAAGGCTATTTCATATCTTGTGTCTTTGTATCTTACAGCTTGTATCTCAACGATAACCTGCTATTTGAAAGGATCCCGTATGAAAGACACTGAAAACCATTCTCCCGCAACGAAAAACGAAGAAGCCAACCGCGAGGCCGAGCAGGTACTGGAGACCATCGACCGCTCGGCCTCGGTGGCCGTAAAGAACGGAGACGAGACCATCTACTGCTTGTCCGTCATTGGACAGATCGAGGGTCATTACGTTCTTCCCGAAGGACAGAAGGCAACGAAATATGAGCAGCTGATACCGCTTTTGGTATCGGTTGAAGAGAACAACGAATTTGACGGGCTTTTGGTGATCCTGAACACCATGGGCGGGGATGTGGAGGCGGGGTTGGCTCTGGCTGAGCTGATCGCATCCATGAAAAAGCCTGCCGTGACTCTGGTGCTGGGAGGCAGTCACTCCATCGGGGTCCCCTTGGCGGTGGCGGGAAAGCGGTCCTTCATCGTCCCCTCCGCCACCATGACCATCCATCCCGTCCGCATCAGCGGCACCGTCATCGGCGCCCCCCAGACCTATCGGTATTTTCACGATATGCAGGATCGGATCCTCACCTTCGTGGCCGCCCACAGCCGCGCGGACAAGGAGGCTTTGCGCTCCCTGATGATGAAGCCCGACGAGATCGCTAACGATATCGGGTGCATCCTGGACGGGGAGGAGGCGGTTAGGCTGGGGCTGATTGACGAGGTCGGAGGGTTGGATCGGGCGCTGGGGTGCCTGAAGGGGATGATCGAAAAGCAGATACAAGATACAAAGATACAAGATACAAGATAAGGTCGCGCAGGCATTCTTTTGCATATCTTGTATCTTGTATCTCGTATCTCGTATCTTGTATCTCGATTATTCTTTTTCTACCCACACGGGGCTGGTCCATCCAAACCGTCCGTCTTCCAGCTCCACGCGAAGGTAGTAGCAGTCACAGTTGGTCTCCTGACTATAGTCCAGGATGGCCTCGGAGGCGGGGCGGAGGGTTACGTAGTTGCGGCAGTTCTTGACGATGGTGACGCGGCGGACACGGATGTCGGACTCCACGCGGTAGAAGATGGTGAGGTCTTCCCCTTCTGCGCGGGTGATGGTCTCGCCCATGTAGTGGCCGTTGATACGGAAGTCGATGTTGACGCGGCCTCCCATGGCGCCCGCTGGGTCGCCCATCATGTAGGCAAAGGTGCGCTTAGCGCGGAGGGCGTCGAAAATGGCCTCGGGGGTGTTCTCGGTGGCCCAGACGCCTGTGACACCGGGATAGCGGCCGGGGTCGGTGCGGTTGGGGTTCATTCGGCCGTTCATGCCGTCGTGGTCGTCGCTTCCGCCGATGACACCCATTTTCGCGCCTCGGCGGAGAGCGTCCTGCCAATAGCCGCCCTCACAGGCGAAGTCGGAAGCTCCGCAGGGGTTGCCCATGTACTCGGCGGCGTCCCCGCGGGACATGACCTCAATGAAGGGGGTGATCAGCTCCATGGGGAGGGCCATGAAGTCGGCGGCGGAGGTGAATAGGTAGGTATCGTGGGGGCAGGCCAGCACGTCGTCGCGTGCCAGGAGAGCGGCCAGCTCCTCGGCGGTGAACTCGCCGTCACGGACACCTCGCACCATTTCGGGGTCGCGGTCGCGGAAGTAGAGCACCAGATTGTTGTAGAAGGGGTAGGAGTCCCGCTCGTAGCCCAGGAGGGTGGAGAACTTCCCTTCCTCGCAGTACTCGGCGGCCTTTTGCTTGATGAGGTCCCACTTGGAGGGGCTCCCCACCCACAACTCGGGGGAGCCCACGCCGCCGTGGTCGTGGTCGGTCAGCACCGCGAAGTCCAGCTTGGCCAGATCGCGGATGTTTTGAAAGTAGGTGTCGATATCGGGTCGGCCGTCGGACAGGTTGGTGTGGCCGTGCATCTCACCCACCAGGGGGATATACTCCGGTGCGGGGGGATCGTAGCTTCTCTGGGCGGCGTTCATGCGGGCTACGAGGGTGGCGCGGTCCTCGCTGCCCCCCGCGTAGACGGCGTCGGTGAAGGCCTTCGAGCGGTTGGGGGTGTCGTAGCGCTTGGCCAGATACTTGTCGGGATGGTTCATGAGAATACCTCCATATCCGAGAGTGGGTACGGAGGTATTGTAGCATATTTTCGGGGGATTGTCAAGGCTTTTCCACGATGACGGCATCCTCGATCACAACGGTAATGCCCCTCCAGATCATAACCAGATCATATATGCCCTCGGGGAAATTATCGTAAAGGTAGAAGGTATGGGTATTGGTAAAGCTCTCTCCCGTCCCGAAGGTGTAGTTGTCGGGCTGTCGATCGTCTTGGACAGGGGAGGCGGATGCGCTCGTACTGGTACCGTTGTACCTGGATTCCAGCCCGACATCAACACCCATACCATCATAGGGCATATAGAGGTTTATGGGATTGCCTTGATTGATGACGGTGACCTTGCAGGAAAAGACGTCTCCGGGCTTGACGGTCACTTGCCCGATATCCGACTCCAGCTTGATATCCATATCCTCATCGGGAATATAAACGAAGTCCTTCAGGACGTGGATGATGCTTTCCTCCCGATCTTCCCACCCTGCGGGAACATCGGTATAAATCAAATCATACCAGCCTGCGGGAGCATCCGGGTAAATGTTCCCCATGGGAACGCCGCCTGCCTTGGAAAAACGGATCTCGTAGTCGCCCTGCTTGAGGGTGACTCGGTAGGAGCTTCCCCGAAAGGCGGTCAGGCCGTAGGAATCCCCGCGATGGAGGATAACGGTATCCATGATCCGGAAAACGGCCTCAAAGACCTTCTCATGACCCTCAAAGGAGAGGATGAGATCGTAGACACCCACGGGCAAGCGGTCGGGGGTGACCGGCCGGAATTCGGCCTTGGAGGACTGATTGTAGGTCATGTGATACAGCTCTCCCGACCACTCCGACTCCAGCCCCGTGGTCATGGGATAGGTCAGGGTCTCGCCGTCAAGAACGGTGCGCAGGGTCACGGTGGGCAGGATGGACAGCTCGGTGGACCAGCGGTAGATATCGTCCCCGCTGTTGATGAGGCCCGCGGTGAGACTGATGGCTTCGTCTTGGCGGAATACTTTCTTCTCACATTCGTAGAAGAAATCGTAACGAGGCTCCTTTTCGTGGGCGGCCACGGTGACGGCGGGGGTAGGCGAGGTCAGGGTCAGCTCGGTGTACATTCCCGTATAGGGAGTGAACAGGAAGACCACCAGCTCGTAGTCGCCCAGAGGCGCATTCTCGGGGATGGTGCCGCAGTAGAAGCCGTCTCTGTCGAAAATCTCGCGGAAGCTGTCTGTCCGATAGTCGCTTCCCTCTTCCGTGGCGCGGAGGTAGATATCCTTTATCTCGTAGACATTGGGGAAGTCCTCATTCTTTACCAAACTTACAGTGCAGGTATAGACATCCAGGGGATGGAGGGTGGCGTGGGTGTAGTCCATGATGACGGGGGGCTCAAGCATGACCAGCAGCTCCTCCATATAAGCCCGATCCTCGTCTCTGAGCCGATAGACCTTCCCCGTTTTCCCGTCGCGGAAGCAGCCGTGGTTTCGGTTGTAGGTCAGGGCGTCTTCACCGATCTGAATGGGCAGGTCGCGATCACATTCACACACGTCCTCCAAGAGAGTGGCGGCGGAGAAGCGGGCCTTGATCTCGTCACCCATGGCGGTGAGATCATCACTGCCCGTAAAGGGGGCGTATCCGTCAATGGTGACGGTGCCTTGATAGGTAAGCTCTTTTCCTTGATCGGTGGGTGTTTCGTCCGTGTCGGTCTCCCACGGGAATTCCAAGGAGCGGGACAGGGCGATGCCGCCGCCAACCAGTAAAAGTCCCGCCAGGAGCAGGCAGGCACAGACCACAAGAGCCTTGCGGAGATTTGGACGTTTCTTCGGGGGCTTGGGATCTTCACCGCCCAGACGGCACAGGGGCACCGCGTCGGGCAGGGCGTCGGCAATCAGCTCGGGGTCGATCTCCCCCAGCTTTTCGTACACAAGGTCGCCTCTCATACCGTGTACCCCCTTTCCTGTAAGTATGCTTTGAGCTTGCTTCGGGTCTTGTAGAGTCGGACCGTAATGGCGTTTTTGGTGATTCCCTCCTCCTTTGCCAGAGCCTCCACGGTCACCGAGAACCAGTAGCGGCGGAGGAAGAGGCGGCGTTCGGAGTAGCTCAGGGTGCGGAGGAAGCCGTCAAGCAGATCGGGCAGCTCGTCGGCGCGGTCGTCGGGGGCCTCGGTCATGTCGGACAGCTCCTCAAAGGAGATCTCCAGGTCACGGTTGCGCTTGGCGGCTCTCTGCTCGCGGTAGCGGTCCAGGGACAGACGGCGGGTGATGGCGGCGAGGAAGGCCTGGAGTTTCTTGGGCTTGGCGGGAGGGATGCTGTTCCAGGCGCGGAGGTAGGTGTCGTTGACACACTCCTCGGCGTCGGGTCGGCTCCCCAGAATATCGTAGGACAGGCTCATGCAAAAATTCCCGTACTTGTCGGCGGTGGCCTGGATGGCCTGCTCGTCGCGGGCGTTGTAGAGGGCTATGATTCTTTCGTCGGACAGCTTTTCGGGCATGGTGGGTCTCCTTTCGGGGGTGATGGGTGCTTTCATAAGGTAAGACGGATATTTTGGGGGAATATGTCCGGAATTAGGAAGAAAATTTAAAATTTGGATTTATCGAAGAGATTAACCTTAAAAATATAATGTCAAATGCACATAAAAACTCCCCTCTCATTTTT
>JAGBAS010000023.1 GCA_017938885.1 Clostridia bacterium | reverse complement strand
CGAATTATGAGAGAAATACTTGTGGATATCACGAAGAAATACGGTTGTACCGTTCTCATTTCCTCGCACATTCTCGGTGAGCTTGAAAAGATTGCTACACACTACGGTATCATCCGTCAAGGCAAGATGATAATGGAGCTTCCCGCAGAGGAAATGGACAGTCGTGCGCAGGTGTTTACCTCACTGAAATGCGCGGACATGCAGGGCGCAAAAGCGGTTCTCAAAAAACAGTACGCCGACGTGAGAGAGGAAGAAGGATATATCCGCATATACGACGTGGACGATACCGCATCTATTGTGGATTACTTAATGAAAAACGGTCACGTTGTCAGCGAAATTTCAAGAAACAAAATCGGTCTTGAGGAATATTACATCGAGCTGATGTCGAAGAAGGAGGCAGAATAATGAATACAACACGTGATATTAAATTTGAATCGCCTACCTTCGCAAGCAGAATTAAAGGTATGCTCGGCGTTGACTTCTACCGTCTGTTCCACACGCCTCTCTTTTACATCTTCCTTGCCATTGCCGCGATCATTCCTGCAATGGTATCGGCTATGACCATGATGCCCGATCAGAACGGACAGACGATGGAGCCTCTCTATTCTAACGTTTGGCAGATCATCGCCGCCTCCAAGTCGCTTTACGTCATCGAAACCATTGCCGATTATGCCAATATGAATATGGTATTTATTTTCGGTGGTATTATGGTTTCTATCTTCATCGGCCACGATTATAAGAGCGGATACGTGAAACAGCTCTTTACCACCCACGCAAAGAAGCAGGACTATATGATCTCCAAGAGCCTTGTTTGCGCCTTTGCTATGGCTTGTATGTGCATTACTTACCTCATTGGCGGTACGGTAGGCGGCTTATTTGTCGGATACGAGACCGACGTGAACGTAGGTTCTCTCATTGTAGCGATCCTTGGCAAAGTAGTTATGTCGCTCGGTTGGGCAAGCCTCTATACCTTCCTCAATGTGATTTTCAGAAAATATTTCGGTATTTCCGTGGCATCGTCCTTCTTCTTCGGAACAGGTATCCTTATCATCGGTGCGGCGGCAATCGTGGAAAGCCTCAAGATTCCTACGAGTTTCCTTAACATTTTCCTTTATGGTGCATCCGTAAATGCGAATTTGTCAAGTGGAATCGGCTCTTTGCTGATCTGCATTGTAGTGTCGGTTGCTTGGGCAGTGATCTATAACGTGGCAGGCACACGCCTTTTGAATAAGTGTGACGTATATTGATTGGAGGTCGAAAAAATGAATGCAATTGAAATTAAAAACCTATCGAAAAACTTCGGCCCCAAGCAGGCTGTGTGCGGGCTCAATATGACGGTTCCTATGGGTGCGATCTACGGCTTTATCGGAGAAAACGGCTCGGGAAAATCCACCACCGAAAAAATGATCTGCGGGTTGATCCCTACAAGCGGCGGCTCGATCAAGCTGTACGGCAAGGACTATACCGACGAGAGCGTAAGAGCAAAAATGGGTGTTTTGATCGAAGCCCCCGGATGCTTCCCCGGACTTACCGTTTTTGATAATATGATGCTTCAGGCGTCTAATCTCAGCATTCCGAATGCAGAGGGGGAGGTTATCAAGGTTCTCAAAATGGTTCGTATGGAGGGTGCGGCGGGCAACAAATACAAAAACTGCTCCCTCGGCATGAAGCAGAGAGTCGGAATTGCTATGGCTTTGCTCGGCGATCCCACGCTTTTGGTTCTCGACGAGCCCCTCAACGGTCTGGATGCCGACGGTATGAGAATTATGCGTGAGGTGTTTACTGATATTATCAAAGACGGTAAGCGTAGTATCATCGTGTCCTCCCACCTTTTAGGCGAGCTACAGAAGGTCGCAACCCACTACGGCATTATCCGTCACGGAAAAATGATCGTGGAAATGACGGCGGACGAGCTTGACGCAAGCTGCCGCACCTACGTTGCTCTGCAATCCGCTGAAATGAATAGAACCAAGATGCTCCTTGGCTGCAAGTATTCCCGTGTGGAAGAGGACGAGGCGGGTTATCTCCGTGTGTACGATCTGACCACACCCGAAGAAATTGTATCGTATCTCTACGAAAACGGAATTTGTGTAACCGAGGTGGGGACCGACAAGATCGGACTTGAGGAATACTACATCGACCTGATGAAAGGGGGCAAATGAGAATGGAAAACACAATGAAATTTGAAAAAGTCAGCTTCGCAGGGCGCATGAAAAGTATGCTCAAAGTTGATTTGCGCAGAATGTTCAAATCCAAGCTCTTTTACATCTTGATAGCCTGCGCACTCGTAATTCCGATTTTAATGACCGTAATGATGTCGATGATGGATGGCTCTGTTTCGGTCAATCCGCAAACGGGAGAGGAAACGGTTATGCAAGGCCCCGAAAACGCTTGGCAGAATATCGGAACGCTTCCCGGTGAGCCTCTCGGCGGCGATGAGATCTTTATGATGTGCAATATCAATATGGCGTTTATGGGCGTTGCCGTTTTCGTATGCCTCTTTATATCCGACGATTTCAGAAGCGGATACGCCAAAAATCTCTTTACCGTTCGCGCCAAAAGAGGCGAATACGTTTTTTCCAAAACGCTGGCGGGCTTTATTTGCGGTGCTATGATGCTGATCGCGTATCTCATCGGCTCTGTCCTCGGCGGTGCGCTCTCGGGGCTTTCCTTTGACCTTCACGGACTTAACGCAGGCAATATCGTGATGTGTATGCTCGCAAAAATATTCCTAATGCTTGTGTTCGTTTCCATTTTCACGCTCGTAAGCGTGGCGGCAAAGCAGAAGGCTTGGCTATCAATCTGCGGCTCGCTCGGCGGCGGTATGCTTCTCTTTATGATGGTTTCAATGATCACGCCTCTTGGTTCTACATTCCTTAACGTCATACTCTGTGTGGCAGGCGGTGCATTGTTTGCATGCGGTCTTGGCGCGCTCAGCAGGATGGTTCTTCAAAAGACGAGCTTGGTATAAAGCATAGGGCAACGGAGAAAACCGCAAAAATGTTGCCTTTTCGAATGGTAACGTTTTTGCGGTTTGCGTTGCTCGGATCCGTACGGAAAAATGCGAAAATACACCCACATTTTTTGGAAAAGGGCGAAAACGCAAACAAAACTTTAACATTTCTGTGTTATAATAAAACGTATGAGTGAAAATACAGCCCTTGGAGGATAAGCATATGTTCAAAATTCTCATTGTGGAGGATGACAGAGATCTGAACCGCAGCGTTTGCGCCTTCCTCAATAACAGCGGATATGAAGCGGTTGGTTGTCTTGATGCGGAGAGCGCTTACGACGAGATGTACAAGACCACCTTCGACTGTATCGTATCCGATATTATGATGCCGAACGTGGATGGCTTTGAGTTCGCCAAGACCGTGCGCTCCCTCAACAACGATATTCCGATCCTGTTTATGACCGCCCGTGACGATTTTGCGTCCAAGCAGAGAGGCTTCCGCATCGGGATCGACGATTACATGACCAAGCCCATCGACCTTGACGAGCTGTTTTTGCGCATCGGCGCGCTTTTGCGCCGTTCCAAGATCGCATCCAGCCGCCGTCTTGAGGTGGGGGATTTCGTGATGGATGCAGATGAGAGGAGCGCGGCCTTGAACGGCGAGGAAATACCCCTCACGGCACGGGAGTTTGACCTTCTGTATAAGCTCCTGTCCTACCCCAAAAAGACCTTCACCCGCACACAGCTGATGGATGAATTTTGGGACGTGGATACCCAAGCGAGCACGAGAACGGTCGACGTGTATATGACCAAGCTCCGCGCCAAGCTCGCAGACTGCGATTCCTTTGAGATTCAGACCGTGCACGGTCTTGGTTACAAGGCGGTGATCAAATGAAGAAGTTGACTCTGCGGAGTGTCCTGCGGGAGTTCAGTAGCTTCCTTCTGTTCTTTCTGCTTGTGGGATTCGTCGTCACCTGCTGTATGATGCTGTTTCTGAACGTGCTGGCGGACACCATGGGGTTGGAATATACCCCCGACAACATCGAGGTCGCCGCCAAGATCACCTTTCTGAACGTCCTCATCATTGCGGTCATTTTCAAAACAGTCGACTACATCCGCCGCAAGATCATGGTGGACAGACCTGTTCGCATCATTACCGACGCCACCGAAAAGATCACAAGCGGGGATTTTTCTGCCCGCGTAGAGCCCTTTCACGGCTCGGGCATGGAGGGCTTCAATCAGGTGGGGGAGTCCATCAACGCCATGGCCTCCGAGCTTTCGGGAGTGGAGACCCTGCGTACCGACTTCATCGCCAACGTCTCTCACGAAATGAAAACCCCCCTCGCCGTCATGCAGAACTACGGGACCCTTTTGCAGACTCCCGATCTGCCCGAGGAAAAAAGGATGGAATACGCAAAGGCGATCACCGATGCCTCGCGCCGTCTGGCCGATATGATGACGAATATTCTCAAGCTCAATCGGTTGGAGAATCAGCAGATCTATCCGAACCCCACCACCTTCGATCTCGGAGAGCAGCTTTGTGAGATCCTTTTGCAGTACGAAAGCACGTGGGAGCGAAAGAATATTGAAATTGAAACCGATATCGCCGATAGCGTGATGATCTGTGCCGATGCCGAGCTTCTCTCGCTGGTGTGGAATAATCTTTTTTCCAACGCCTTCAAGTTTACCGAGGACGGCGGCAAGGTCACGCTTACGCTTACTGCGGACGAAACATGTGCTACCGTAAAAGTAATCGACACGGGATGCGGAATGAGTGCCGAGGTTGGCGCGCATATCTTTGAAAAGTTCTATCAAGGTGACACCTCGCACGCAACGCAAGGAAACGGACTCGGATTGCCTCTTGTAAAAAGAGTGGTTGATATTATGCAGGGCGAGATTGGCGTGGAAAGTGCGATCGGTGTTGGCACTACGTTTACTGTTAAGATCAGGAGGTCTGAGTATGGATTGGAAGAAGCTCGGTAAAGCTCTGCTGTTTCCGCATATCGCTATCATGATCCTTCTCGTTCCCATAGCCACTGTTCTGCTCGTCGGCTCCATGGTGTTTGTCGGGACGGAATCCGCGATCGCGTATATTTCATACGTTCTTTCCGCCTACACCTTGACGGTATGGTGCTGTAAGATTCCATGCTTGATCAAGTTCTTCAAGGCCTTCAAGAATGAAAACAAGTATGCAAGAAGATTACAGGATGATGCGCGTCTGCGTGTGAATATATCGCTCTACGGCTCGCTTGCGTGGAATGCATTGTATGGAATCTTTCAGTTGGGGCTTGGCTTTTATCACCATACCTTTTGGTTCTATTCACTCGGTGCGTACTATATCTGCCTCGGTGTGATGCGCTTCTTTTTGGTCAGACACACGAGAAAGTTTGCTCCCGGTGAGAAAATGCAGACCGAGCTTGTCAAGTACCGCGCTTGCGGATGGGTATTCCTCATCATGAATCTTACGCTGGCGTTGATCATCTTCTTTATGGTCTACTGGAACAGAACCTTCGAGCATCATATGATCACGGCAATTGCGATGGCGGCATATACCTTTACCGCATTCACGGTAGCCATCGTAAACGTCATCAGATACAGAAGATATAACAGCCCCGTCTTTTCCGCATCCAAAGCCATCAGCTTTGCCGCTGCCTGCGTTTCTATGCTGACTCTCGCTTCAACGCTGTTAACGACGTTCGACGATGGAACAATGGGACAAACGGAGCAAAAGATCATGCTCGGAAGCATCGGTGGTACTGTATCGATCGTAGTCGTTGCCATGGCAATGTACATGATAGTCATCGGCACGAAGAAACTCAAAGAATTAAAAGCAGAGGTTGAAAATGGATAATAACAATCAAGAAAAAAGCGGATTTACCTATACCTACTCCGCAAAAGAGCAGGCAGAGCTGAAGCGCATCCGTGATAAATACACCGCCCCGACAGAAACCGAGGATAAAATGGAACGCCTACGCCGACTGGATGCAAGCGTGACCAATACCGCACAAGCGGTGGCACTTGTGTTTGGGATTGTAGGCACACTGATCCTCGGCTTGGGCATGAGCCTGATTATGACCGATTTTGCTGACATTCTCGGCTTAAGAGAAACCATGGCCATGGTTATTGGTATTTCGGTCGGCGTCGTTGGCGGGATCCTTGCAAGTCTTGCCTATCCCATCTATAACGCCATTGTCAAGGCAACGCGCAAGAAGCTCGCGCCCGAGATTATTCGTCTTACCGATGAGCTGATGCAGGGAGCCGTATAGGGAAGCCCAAATCTATAACGCTGCATATACCATTCACGTATCCAATGCGGATATCAAGCTCTACCAAATGGTGTGTTTTCCTGAAAAGGAGTATACGGTACATCATACCCGCTCCCATTTCGAGCTACACTCTATCACCGAGGGATCCGCAGTCTACACCATGAATTTCCGTGAGGAGATCGTTTTGCACGCAGGCGAATGGCTTCTGATCAATAAAACGTGTACCATGAGGAGACCATCCCCGTGGCCACATCGGGATACGTTCTGAGCTTTAACCTGAAAAACATGGAGAAAAAGTCCTTTTTCCCTCACTGGAGAATCTTTCGTATGACAAGGGAGGGCAGAATCCCGAGCTGGGGGAGTGGATGGCAAGGATCCTCACCGAGGCGGGAGAGCAAAGCCACGGGTACGCGAGCTACTGCAAGAACCTTTTCTCCATCTTCCTCATCCATCTCCGGAGAAGCTTCATCCATGAGGAATCGGCCAAGATCCCCTGCGCCTCTAAGCCGGAGAACACCTACAGGATCATCGATCTGTTCTTCAAGCGCATCTTTGGAGAGGACGGACATAGCTGACCATTGACGGGCTGGCTTCCCGGCTCCATGTCAGTCCCCGCCATCTGAACCGCCTTCTGCGGGAGTATTACGGTGTGACCTTCCATGAAAAACTTTGGCAACGCGTATAAAGTACGCCGAGTACCTCCTCGTGATTACCGATAGAACGGTCGGTGAGATCAGTACCATGAGTAGCTTTACCGCCGCCTACCTCATTGAGAATTTTAAACGAATCCATCAAATGACACCGCAAAGTACCGAAGATTCAACAGATCGGACGCGACTTAAAAATCGTGTCCGATTTTTATTGTTCAAAACCTCTTCAAGTACGCGATAATAAAATTGCAGCGGTATCCATAAGCCCCATTCCAAGCAAAAGGAGAAGACTATGAGAATCCGAACCATATGCAACCCCATAAACATTAGCTACCAGTATCAAGCCCCCATGCGCTCCCGTGAGTCCGCCGACCCTGCCGTAGTGCTCTATAAGGACGAATACTACCTCTTTGCCTCCCACGACTCGGGCTACTGGGTGTTCTCCGATCTGGCAAGCTGGGAATTCATTGAGGTGGACCTTGAAAAACAGCCCGAGTTCAGCCTCTTCGCTCCCGGTCCCGTGGTCTACAAGGCTACAGGATTCATGCGGGGCGCGGGTCACGGGTGCCTTTTTGCCGACAAGAATGGCCGCTACCGGAAGATGGATACCGTAGCCATCAGCGTCAACCGCATCTTCGAGCGACGCCTCTGCCTCTTTCCCGCCAAGGTGGAGGACGGTCTCATCTACACCAACACCTACCGCGGGGATTACCCCCGGCTCCTCCCCCATGAGGTAGACGACCCCTTTACCGACTCCGACGCGGGGTGGCATCTTCTCTCCCTGCACAAGACTGCCAAGGCCTCCTCGGTGCCGGATGACCATCACACCCCCGACAAGGCCTTCGACGAAAGCCTCCGCACCTGGTGGAGCGCGAAAACAGGGAACGCGGGGGAGTGGCTGTGGACGGATCTGGGCAAGACCTATGAGGTCTGCGCCGTTCAGATCAATTTCGCCGATCAAGACGTGGAGGCCGTGGGTGGACGTGGTCACGGCTTTGCCTACAAGTACACTCCGGAGGCCTCGCTGGATGGCGAGGGCTGGTTCACCCTCATCGATCGACGCGACAGCGCAGACGATCTTTCCCACGACTATATCCAATTGGACGGGACTACGGATATCCGTTATCTGAAGCTCACCAACCACGGCGAAACCCCCGCAGGCGGCAAGTTCTCGGTCAGCGGCCTCCGTGTCTTCGGCTTTGGCGACGGGGAAGCACCCATGACCGCCCCCGATTTCACCGCGACCCGTTGCGAGGATGCCCGCAACATGACGGTTACGAGGGATCCTGTGGAGGATGCCCGGGGCTATATCATTCGCTGGGGTATCCACCCCGATCAACTCCACACCCATTGGCAGGTCATAGGGGCTACCCGGGCCACTGTCTACTGCTTGACTAAGGGTGTTGCTTACTTCGTCACAGTAGACGCCTACAACGAGAGCGGCGTGACCCGGGAGACGAAGCTGCAAAGAATCTGAAGCTCATACCAAATACATAAAAGAAAGGATCCAAACCATGAAACTCACAGAGTGCACTACAAAATCTCTCTGCCTGCTCCTGTCCCTTTTCATGCTCCTTTCCTTTACTGCGGTTTCAGATGCTTTCAGGATAGGGCAAAACTGAGAAAGTCAACCATCCAAAGAACTGTTTTTAAAAAAGGAATCGAATATGGAAGGTAAAGTCGGCAAATGAGTTGACAAGACCGACGAGGTATGGTAATATATAGGTAAGTTGAGAAATACGAGGTTCTGTCGAAGGGGTGTACCGCTGTAATGGCCCGTGTACGCACCCGATCCACGGGCAGAGCTTTGCTCGTCCGGAATACCGAAAGGAACGAGGTCATCGCAACCCTGCCCCTTCCGGATACTGCCGGGCAGTGGGCGGATATCACAGCTCCCATGGATACTGTTCCCGCGGGCAAGAGAGAGATCGCCGTCGAGCTGATTGCTGCTGCCGGGGACGTGTGGAATTGGATTGGTTCAGTGTTGTTTGAGCAGAAAGGAGATTTACTATGAAAAAAAAGGCACTTGTTGAGGCTCGCCGTGTCTTGGCATGGATGCTGTGTGTATTCATGTTGGGCGGAACGCTTCTCGCCTCCCTGCCCGTGTCCGCCGCCGAGGCGGATATCGCCAGGGGCAAGAACGCCATTGCCTGTCACGTTGAGTCAGATTCGCTGACTCCTGCCAATGCGCTGGATGGCAAAAGCTCCACCCGCTACGCCGCCGGCGGCGGATGTGCCCACGATACCTGGTATATCCTGGATCTTGGGGACAATTACGATCTCTCCCGCGTCCGCATCAACTGGGAGTCAGCCCATCCCACGGCCTATGTGCTGGAGGTGTCCAAGGATGGGCAGACCTACACCGAGCTGAAGAAGGTGACGGATGCCCCCGTCGGCTGGGTGGAGACCTCGGTCAGCGGTACGGGGCGGTTCCTCCGCATCCGTGAGGTGACCCGCGCTCTGGCTCCCTACGGCTTCTCCATGTGGGATCTGGAGGTCTACGGTACTCCCGCCGCCGAGCGCAACGACGGGGCCTACTACAGCGTGGCTATTGGGGACGGGGTGAAGTACGGTACCCTGAAGCTCTCCCACGAGGGGCTGGTCTCCGGGGGGACCGAGGTGACCTTGACGGTCACCCCCATGACGGGGGGCGGTCTTCTCAAGCTGACACAGAACGGAAAGGATGTGACGAGCCAAGTGAAGGACGGAAAATATGTCTTTACCCCCGACGGGAATACGACCTTCTCGGCTGAGTTCGCTACCGCGCCCACCGAGCGTTTTGAGTGCGAGGATGCCGTGGTGCTGGGTCCCGACGGAGTCTCCCCCTACAATATCACGAAATTGGCCGATCCCGACGCGTCGGGCGGCAAGGTCGCCGGCGGTACGGGAGGGAAGTACTTCATCTTTGAGAACGTGGTGGAGTCCAACTGTATCCACGTCGCCTACGCCTCCACCAACACCAACAACATGAACCTCTACGTCCGCTATCCCTGGGAGGAAGATTTCCACGATGCGGGTCTGATCCCCTTCTCCACCTCCAATTCCTGGGAGATGAAGTCCTCCTACATCGCCGTCTCCCCCATGATCTACATTCCCGAGGGCTCAGACATCAAGATCCGTCCCAATGTGGACTGCAACCTGGACTGCCTGTGGCTGACCAACGAGGCCTCGGGGACGGTGGCCAATGCGCCCGCCAATACGGTCACCGCCGCCGCCATCTCGGACAAGGCTGAGGACGATATCATGGCTACCTATGCCAAGAGCATCAAGCTCTCCAAGGGGCAGAGCGTGACCTTCAAGGTGCCTGCCGTCCATGACGCCTACAACGTATTGAGCCTGTCCTACCGCGCCGAGGCCGACGCCACCGTTGCGGTGAAGAAGGGAAGCGCGACCATCGGTACCCTGGCGGTGGGCGAGACCATGCTCCGTACCTACACGGGGGCGGGCCTTCGCACCGATCCCTACGCCAAGGGAGACGAGCTGACCCTGACTGTCACCGAGGGCGAGATCTGGCTGGACTACGCGGCGGTGAACTACGCCCCCGATCCCGAGGCGGTGACGGTGAAGGCTATGCCCGCGAAGGGGGAGCGGTTGACGGTCTCCCTGGACGGCACCTGGGGGATCGGTACCTCCCGCGCCATGGAGAGCTTTTCGGTGCCCGCCGCCGTTCCCGATAGCGTGGACTTCATCAACTCCATCCCCGTGCCCGGTCTGTGGCATTCCGCCGCCTTCGACCTGGGGCAGTACAGCGGCACTCTGTCCTGGTATAGAAAGACCGTGGTGCTGGAGCAGGAGCCTGCGGGTCAGGCTCTGCTCTACATCGGCTCCGCCCAGTACGGCCGCCATATCTACGTCAATGGGCAGTACGTTGGCAGCTATGAGTACAACTATTCCCACTCCTACACCGATATCTCCGACTACCTGAAGAAGGGCGAGAACGAGATCGTCATCATGCTGGGGGCGTGGTCGCTCCAGGCCGGTAACAGCGAGACCCCTGCCCACGTGCTGTACGACGGCGAATCCACCGAGGATGAGCCGGGCATTACCGATTCGGTCTCCTTGATCTTCAACGCCGCCCCCGAGGTGCAGGCTGTCCAGACCAATCCCAATATCGACAAGGGAACGGTGCAGGTGCAGGTCACCCTCAAGAACCGCTCCAATAAGGCCGTGACCACCGACGTGACCATTTCGGTCTACGAGCTGGGTATCTTCGAGAACGGCGTGGCCAAGCAGACCGAGGTCAAGGTGGGTGAATTCACCAAGACCGGCGTGAAGGTGAACAAGGACGGTACCGCCACCTTCGTGGTGGATGCCGTGGAGCTTCAGAACTGGAGCCGCGATAAGTGCTGGACGCCCGATTCTCCCTACCTATACCGCGTTGAGGTCAAAACTGCGGGGGACACCTACACCACCCGCTTCGGTATGCGCACCTTTGATTTCGATCCCGTTACCAAGTACGCCCGCCTCAACGGAGAGATCTTCTACCTCTTCGGCACCAACGTGGCCATCGAGCGCTACTACGACGATCCCCTCTGCGGTACCACGCCGTGGGAGGAGGATTGGATCCGCAAGCTCTACGCTGAATTCAAGGACGTGAACTGGGTCTGCTTCCGCACCCATCTGGGCCACGCCAACAGCAAGTGGTTCGATATTGCCGACGAGATGGGGATGATGATCTTCGACGAGTATCCCATCTGGGGCAACGCGGGGGACGATACCATTGAGACCATCCTGCCTGAAATATACGCCTGGATCGATGACCGCGCCAACCATCCCTCCGTGATCGTTTTCGATGCCCAGAACGAGGCCACCTACGATCTGCCCGATCAGATCATCCGCCGTGGCCGTGAGTACGATCTCCAGAAGCGGCCCTGGGACAACGGCTGGCGGCCTCCCGTGGGGGAGAACGATCCCGTGGAATGCCATCCTTATATTATCGGGCAACAGGGCATCAAGGGACTGAACAACATGAACGTCTCCAAGCCCATCGTCACCACCGCCGATATCGGCTGGACCTACGAGCAGTACCCTGACCATCCCTACCTCATCAACGAGCACGGTGAGTACTGGATCAACCGCGAGGGTGCCGCCATGAGCGGTACGGCGGGGACCTGGAACAACGCCCTGCCCGGTGCCACCAACGAGGAGCGGCTCACCTACTACGCCGATCTCATGGCCACCCAGATGGAGGCCTTCCGCACCGAGCGCGCCTACATCGGTCTGCTCTTCTTCTGCGGTCTGGGCTCCTCCTTCCCCTCGGCCCAGGGTGTCACCTCGGATATCCTGTCCCCCGACGTTTCCACCGCCGAGTCCTTGCAGATCCGCCCCTACATCAAGGAGCTGTTCAAAAACTCCTTTGCAGACCTGGGTATCGTCATCGACGAGTATACCGAGGATGTGAAGCGCGGAGAAAAGCTCCGTCTGCCCATTGTGCTGGTCAACGATACGGGGAAGGATATTACCGACCTGCCCGTGACCATCAAGATCATGAGCGGGGATACGGTGGTCTACGCCGAGCGCATCACCATGAGCGTGGAGGCATTCTCCAAGGATAGCAAGGGACTTTCCATCGAGACCCTGGCGGTCAAGGTGCCCTCCTTCCGCGACTACTGCGGCAACGGCACCACGCTGACCGTTACCGCCTCCTACGAGCTGGATGGCGAGACGGTCTACAGCCAACGTAAGTGGAGCATCCGGGGCGGTGACCTCTCGGATGACGAGCTGCCCGTGTACGATTGGCTGATCGAGGATGAGACCGAGATCCAACCCACCGATACCGTCCCCGAGCCCGATACGGCTCCCATCGGTACCACAGAGCCGGTAACCGCCTCCGAGTCCGAAACCGTTCCCGCAAAAAAGGGATGTAACTCGACGGTATCCGCCACCGTTCTGCTGATCCCGGCAGGATTTGCTTGGGTTCTGGCGGACAAACGGAAAAAGTTCCTGTTCTAAAAATCAATAAACTACCAATAAGTATTGATATCGTAATCATAGTACATTTCAATACTGAAATGACTTTAAAACAAATCCGAACCGATTTCGATTGGCGAAATTTGTTCGGATTTGTTACATTTGGTGACCCGGACGGGAGAGCGAAATCCCGCGCAAAGCGCGGGGGCAAGCGGCTCCGTGAAAATGTTAAAGGGGGCTTTACCGACAGCTTGCAGGGGTTTCATACCGAACCGGGCAATCAAAAAGCCCCGATAACCATAGAAGACTATGGGGGCTTTCCGGTGAGCCAACTTCAAACTAAATCGAGTAGAAACTTTCCCGCTGTTTTCAAATCTTTTCCTTCTCTGCCATACTCTCAACATTTACTTTTCTATATCTCTCGTCTTACAAATTCGAGAGAAAAAGATAATTCGCCCGCATGTAAAAGTTAAAAAAGCAAAATCAATGTTAAAACAGGGTGGAAAACATCAGAATAATGTGCTATAATACAAGAATACAATGCAAATATTCTCGACAAAGCAAGACTACGAGCTTCGTTTTCGGAAAGAGATGGGAGGCTACCATGATCCGGTATGAAAGACAACATGATAAGGATCCGGATTACTACATCGTGGGCTTGAACACGGACTTCGAGTTTCTCTTGCATTTTCACCGTTGTGGGAGAAAGAGGGAAACGAGAACATCGCCTTTACCAAGGGGGCCTTGTATTCCTTGATGAGTTTGTTCATCGATCAGCTGGACTCGGACGCGGAGAGCTACTATGCGGATCGCCACGTCCTGCTGGGCAAAATGTTTGATTACGTGGAGCAGCATAAGGAGACTCCGTGTACATTGGGAGAACTGTCCAAAGAGTTGGAATACAGCTCCGTCTATCTCTCCCGCTTCTTCCATGAGAATACGGGTATGCCTTACCACGAATATGCTCGGATGGTGAAAATGAATCACGCCTGCTATCTGCTGAAAAACACGAGTGAGAGCATCCTCGAGGTTTCCCTGCGGTGCGGATACGGGTCCCTCAGCAGCTTTAACCGAAGCTTCAAGCAGATCGTGGGGATGAATCCCACGGAGTACCGTAAAAAGAAATGACGCAAGGAATTCCCATAAAAAACATATCGAAATAAGGAGAAAAACTATGTCTCTGATACCGTTAAAGAATCCAAACAGCCTGTCCTACTGGTGCTCCTGGCACACCCAGAACATCGTCGCCAAGATTGATTGCATGGAAAAATACCCCCCCGAGGAAGCCCAGAGGAGGGTCCAGGGTGGGGACGGCGCCCGCTTAGCCCGTACCATGCTCAACGAGGAGTGGGTGTTCGGTGAAAACGGATACGCCCACCAGTATCCCGAGGTCCGCTGTGATCTGTATTTTCTCATGGATGACGGCTGGGACGTGGACTACGGGATCCATCCCGACAGCCATAACTCGAAATTCGGTTCTCTCATGATGAGCGAGGAGCGGTTCCCCTCCACCAAGGGTCAGACCCCGGCTCAGCGCATGAAGATCATCAACGAAAAGCTCAAGGCCCTGGGCTGGAAGGGGCTTGGGATCTGGATCGCGGCGCAACGGGCAGCGGAGGACTGCACGGCCCCCCTCGGAGACATAGATAAAGCCTACTGGACCGAGCGCATCCTCTGGAGCCTGGAGGCTGGTGTCACCTACTGGAAGGTGGACTGGGGCGTTCACGGGGGCAATCCCGCATTTCGCCGTATGCTGACCGAGTTGGGACGTGAGCTGTATCCCGCCCTGGTCATCGAGCACGCCACCGGTATGAGCCCGGTCAACGCCTTTGACCACCCCGACGCCGCCCTCAGGGGCCGCTATATGGGAGAAGAGCACGTGGCCGCGAATGCCAAGGAGGTCATGGCCTTTTCCGACGTGTTCCGCAGCTACGACGTGCTGAACGCTCTGTGTGTCCCTACGACGCTGGACCGTGTCGGCACTCTCCTTGCGTGGTCGGGGGCCATCGTCAACGGCGAGGACGAGTGTTACATAAACGCCGTGCTCGGTTGCTCCTGCGGTGTCATGCGAAGCCACTACTGCCAAAAGGAGATCAACGAAGCGGGCGACGACCGGGGCTTCCGTCTGCAAGAGGTCACAGCGGCTCTGCGCTGGCAGAGACTGGCCCCTCCGTTCGCGGGCGGGAAAGTGACCTACAGCGATGAGGTGCTGTTCGACAACCGCCTGTACCGGGCAGGCGACTCCTGGTGGGGCTGTGCCGACGGCAGAGAGCTCATGCAAGGGGCACCCGCCGTAATCGCGCGCAATATAGGTGTTGATACTATCCGCGTGGAGGGCGCTGTCAAGCCCTACGTCGCGGCCTCCCTTCATCCGAACGGTGCCTACAGCGTCGGCGTGTTCCCGCGCGTGATCGACGGATATCACCACTATCCCGAGTCTACCTTGTATTGCGAGATCCCCGAGGGCGTGACGACGGTCGGCGTTTTCGGTGAGAACTGCGAAATGCGGCTACGCCTTCCCGAGATCCCCGCAAGAGTCCTGGTGCAGAGCCTCATCGGCGATGAGGTGACCGACTGCACGAGTCGCCTCGTATCGGGGGATACCGTTGTCTTGACGGCAGAGGATATGAAGACCCTGTTCGCCACGGATGACAAGACCGCCCCCGCCCTGCTTATCCGCATTGAATACCGTTAAATGGAGGAAAATTCCTATGAAATGCAACGAGATCAATATCCGCGACCCCTTCGTCGTATACCAGGATGGGATCTACTATATGTACGGGACCCGCGCCGCTAATTTCGGTCAGGGGACCCGTGGCTTTGACGTGTATACGTCCACCGACCTGGAAACCTGGAGTGATCCCATCCCCTGCTTCGATTCCGAAGCGTACGGCATGAACCGCTGTGTCAACTGGGCCCCCGAGGTACATGAGTACCGCGGCGCCTACTATATGTTCGCTACCTTCACCCGTGAGTGCGGTCTGCGCGCCACTTTTATCCTGCGGTCCGACAGCCTGCTGGGCCCCTTTGTCCCCCACAGCAAGGGCGGGGTGACGCCCGCCGACTGGGAGTGCTTGGACGGCACCCTGTACGTAACTCCCAACGGCGATCCCTATATTGTTTTTTGCCACGAGCATACCCAGATCCTCGACGGTACCATTTGTTACCGCCGCCTGAGCGAGGATCTGACCGAAGGGCTCGGGGAGGCCACCGTCCTGTTCAACGCTTCCTCGGTGGAAGGGGTAGACCCCGTAATGGGAGACCACTACGTGACCGACGGCCCCTTTATGTTCCGCTCGGCGTCGGGGGAGCTGTTCATGATCTGGTCCTCCTTCGTACAGGGACGATACGCCGAATACCTCGTGAGATTCGCGGACGGTCAGCTGGGGACTGAGTTTGCCCATCTGGATCCCCTGGTCACCAGCGACGGCGGCCACGGTATGATCTTCCGCGCGGGAGACAAGCTCTGCCTGACCTTCCATTCCCCCAACGCGTCGGGGGCGGAGCATCCCGTTTTCCTTGAGATCGAGGACAGGGGCGATATCCTTGCAGTCAAGTAAGACCCAAAAAACATGAGCGATACAGACGAAAACAGAAAGGAACGTAAACCATGAAGAACACGACCAAGCGCATCCTTGCCGGCCTGCTCGCGGCACTCATGCTGGGGACAGCCGTAGCCTGTACGGGGAACGATGACCCCGCCGATACTGACGAGTCGGTAGGCTCGGACACCACCCAGACCGTTACCGACGGCAATACGGCCGAGTCTGAGACCGAGCCTGAAACGGAGCCTCTGCCCGAGGACTTCGTCGTGACCGAGGAGAACGGCGCCGCCACCGTCCTGACCCCCGCAGGCCTTACCTACACCGTCACGGGCTATACCGCCGCGGATGGGGGCATCTTCACCTTCACCGACGAGCTGACCGTCAGCCTTGCCGACAAGAGTCTGGAGGAGTCCTTCAACCGCTTTACCATGCACTACTCCTCGGACAAGCCCCTCCGTATGTTCGTCACCTACGGCTCCAAGGAGGACGACTACTACCTGGAGGCAGGCTCGGGAGACTTTTCGGGTCTGATCTCGGGTTTTATGGCCAAGGAGAACGGGGAGAAGCTCACCTCCATCCGCATCAAGTCCTGCGTGGACGGTGCCGCGTCCTTCTCGCTGACGAGTTTGACCACCGAGCAGTGGGAGGTCCCCGAGGAGACCTTCTTTATCGAGAATGACCGCTTCAAGCTGGGCGTCGCCCTCCACATGGGCGGCGGTATCAACTATCTGGAGGACAAGAAGGACGGTGATGCGCGGCTGAGCAGTCTGATCAACCAGCACGACGGCGGACGTCTCCTTCAGCAGTCCTACTACGGCGTCATGGAGAACGACGAGTACAAGCCCGGCGACTACAACGGCACCCCCTGGTGCTACAACCCCGTCCAGGGCGGTGACCTCAAGGGCGGTAAGTCCCGCATCATCGACTTCGTTGTGAAAGAGAACACGGTCTACGTCAAGGCCCAGCCCTGCGACTGGGGAGCCAGCCTCCCCATCTCCCCCGCGTACATGGAGAACACCTATACCCTCTTTGATGACCGCGTGCAGGTGGATAACCGCTTCGTGGACTTCTCGGGCTGGGAGCACCGCTACGCCTCCCAGGAGCTGCCCGCTTTCTACACCGTCAGCTATCTGAAGTGCTTCTCCCTGTACAACGGCACCAAGCCCTGGACGGGGGATACCATGTCCTACCGTGACGATCTGGATTTCTGGGGCTCCTCCGCCTATCATGACGATTGCAGCTTCGGCCTCCGAGAGAGTAACACCGAGACCTGGTGTGCCTGGACCAACAAGAACGGAGACTTCGGCATTGGTCTGTACGTGCCCAACGTGGACTCCTTCCTGGCAGGCCGCTTCCTGAAAGATGAGATCACAAAGTCGGCCATGGATAATCCCTGCTGCTACGTAGCCCCTCTGAAGACCATGATACTGACTGCCTTTGAGCCCCTGGAGTACAGCTACCTCGTAGCTACGGGATCCCTGGAGGATATCCGCAAGACCTTTACGGACAACAAGGATTTCGCCACCAACGAGAGCCTGAACAAGTACGGTCAGCCCGGCCGCGTCTCCGACGATGCCATGATCTACAACGAGTATAAGTATGGCCAGCCCATCCAGGTAGCCGATCCCATTTCCGCCAACCTGGATTTGACCAAGGAGGCAAACTGCAAGCACGTCAGTGCCGCCCATAGCTCCGAGGTGAGTTTCTCTACCGAGCAGAACGCAACGATCCTGAAGGTCACGGGGGACGATCCCTACGTGAGCATCGCCTATGCCGATACTCTTTCTGCTGACACCTACAAGAAGGTTAAGATCGAATACATGATCCCCACCGACAACAGCTCCCCAAATTACATATGTGACGTATTCTTCTGTGCCGGAGATATTGGCGCAGCGACCGGCGATGCCGTTCAGCGTCATGGTCTCATTACGGACGGAGAGTATCACATTCTGGAGGTCGATCTGTCCGGCGAGGCCAACTGGAAGGGCAGTATTCACTCGATTCGGTTTGACTTCTTCGACGGCTGTGCCAAAGGCGATATCATGTACGTCAAGAGCGTGGTCCTGGAATGACCCGCATCCCCGTATGATATGGCCAATTCGGCCGCGTTCATATAGAAACAAAACAAAAGGAGACACATTATAAACGCCAAGCGCGTCATCTCTCTGCTGGTATGCACCGCTATGCTGCTGGCTATGATCCCCCTGTCACTCACCACCGTCGGCGCCGCCGATATCAAGGGCGACTGGACCACCTACCGCTTCGCCAACGAGTACGACGATCCCAATGCAGAGGTCGACCCTGACGAGGAGCCCACCATTTACAAGCCCGAGGCCGGTTATACCTACACGGACGAGGGCTTCACCATCGTCCCCGCCGACTACAAGGACACTACCCCCGCCATGAGCGTTGTGACCAAGGAGCCCCAGCCCATCAAGGACGGCATCTACCTCCAGTTCTGTATCGACGATTACTCCTACGACGGCGGTACCGCCTGGTACGCCGCCGGTGAGATAGCCGGTTCCCTGATCGACTGCACCATGCCCTTCTCCATCTACGACGGCGACAGCTGGGAGGGCGCGGATGACGTTGAGTACTTCTTCGTGCCCATCGATATGACCGATCTGTGGGAGGGCCGCATCAACACCATGCGTCTGGACCTGACCATGTCCGACACCGAAAACCGTGAGTTCGATATCTGCTTTGCCGGTATGTTCCGCTCCGTGGAGGAGGGCACCGCTTACGCCGAGCAGTATCTGAAGACCAACAATATCATCTCCGAGGACTACACAAAGGCTCCCGAGGAGACCAAGGCCCCCGATATCGAGGCCGAGGATACTAACGACGGTGAGATCAACCCCGCTGATACCAACGACGATACCAACGCCTCCACCGACAAACCCACCACCGATGACCCCGCCAAGGAGGGCTGCGGCTCGGTGATCGGCATGAGCGCTGTGGCCGTTCTGGCCGCCGCCTCCGCCTTCGTGGCACTGAAGAAGAAGGACTGATTTCCACTTTCCGATTCTTTCAAGGCAGGCCTCTCCGTTTCCCCTTAACGGGGAGAGCTGACTGAGAGTTTTCCACTCCTTTCAACGGGAGCCGCTCCCCCGCCCGCAAGGGTGGGGGAGTTTGTCAAAGATACATTATTGGAGGTTAATCATACCCAAAACAGACCGTTTCCGTGCCCTATACGTCCTGAAAGAATTATGGGCGAATACCGATCTTCCTTTTCTATTCGAAGAAAAGCATAAAGGCGCGCAACTCATATGAGCTGCGCGCCTACTTATTTTTGAAAAGAAAAATACCTGCATAAGCCGAGGTGTTCGACATATGCAGGTAATGGTGACCCGGACGGGAGATCGAAATCCTCGCTACGCTCGGGGCAAGCCGCACCAAGAAATTCAAAGTGAAATCCTCACTTGCGGCTTGCAGAGTTCTCATACCGAAACGGATGATCAAAAAATCCCGATAGTCTTAAATG
>JAGBAS010000022.1 GCA_017938885.1 Clostridia bacterium | reverse complement strand
TCTCATTTCGTCACGGACAAGACCCTCACCGATTTCCGTAATCTGGACGTCACCGTGGACTACTCCACCACCGTCTTCGTGGTGAAGGCCACCGTGGTCTTTAATGAGACCGCTTACTACACCAACTGCAATCTCATCGATGCCGACGGCAATAAGGTCACGCTTTACTGCTCAAACGGCAAGCAGTACGGTTTCCTCAAGCAGTTCGCGGGGCAGGAGGTCACGATGGAGCTGGCCGCCTGCAATTGGAACAACAAAACCTACTGGGCCGGCTGCGTCCTCTCGGTCATCACCGAGGACGGCAAGGTCATCAACAGTCTGAATTTCGATCATAACTGATCCCTTTCTTTCAAGGATACCTGCTTCGGCGGGTATCCTTTTTTGTTTCGTCAAAACGCCGATATTTCGTGCCCTTGCTTGACAATCTCCAATATATATTATATAATGATGGTGTACTACCGTGCGCCACAGAAAGGAAGTTTGATATTATGAAGCTCAAATCGATCCTGATACTTTCGCTTTGTCTCACCATGACGGTCGGAGGTGCTTTGACCTCCTGCCGACGGGGAGGCGGAGACACTGACACATCGGGTCAAGCCACAGCACCCCACACCACGCCCTCCGAGACCGTCCCCAACGGCTCTGAGGAGGAGACCGAAAAGGAGGAAGCATTCGTGGAACCCATTCTGACCGGCCCCTATGCCGACACCATTATGCTGTCCAATCAACTCGCAAACGGCGTGCAGGCGTACTATGCGAATCCCAAACGCTCGGTCTATCGGATCGAGAATCAGTCCATGACTCTGGATTACTCGCTGTCCGGTGCCGACAAGCTGATTACCTCTCTACGCAACAAAGCCGGCTCTTCTTACCTTGAAAATGCGATGGACGTTTTCATCACCATGGAGGACGGAAAAACCTACCTGGCATCCCAATCCACCGCCTCCCCCTATACCAATATCTACCGCATGAGTTATTACTACTACGATGCGCACATCATGGGGCAGAACTTTATGGGCGGAGCCACCATAGCCAAGGAAATGCCCTTTATCATCACCAAGAGCACCGTAAAGTTCAATCAGGCAACCGGTTTCTCCGTCAAGGACGGTGTCATCAGCTACACGGCAAACGGAGACGATCCCTACGCCTATACGACTCAGAACAAGTCGAAGGAAGGGCTTTGCTTCTCTGCAACCGAGTACAATGCCGTACAGTTTTCGGTCAAATCCACCTCCACCGAAGGATATCTGTTCTTCATTGCGGGCCAGAAAACCGGACATTCCTCCGAGCAAAGCATCCGCTTTGATATGGTTCCGAACGGAGAATGGAACACCTACACCGTTGTCCTCAACACAGTCCCCGACTATACCGACGTCGTTACCTCCCTGCGTTTCGATATCGGAAATCCAGGCGAAGAGGTGCAGATCAAGGACATCAAGGCTGTGAAGCTGGATACCCAAGCTCCTTCCATTTTGTTGGATCGCACCTTCCACACCTACTCCGACAAAATGAATCAGGTGCTCCATTTCGTCGCCAACGAGGAAACCCATGGTATTACGGGCATGGGGTTTGTAACGGCTATCCCCGCCGATACGGTCGATCAGATTGCTGTCAAGGATAAGAACGGCGTTCACGATTCCCTTTCGGGCGTTGATTTCACATCCGTAGAATACGTCGGTTTTGACATACGCGGGACCGGTATTCTGGGCTTTATCCTGCTTCCTCATGAAAACAGCGGAAAATTGGATATCTCGTTGGAGAACGGCTCCTATACCGTAACCCAAACCGCAATTCCCGAAAACGGAGTGCTCCTTGCTGACCCCGACACCACCGCAGATGACTTCTACATGGGACATCGCCTCTATACAGACGCCTCTCACAGCTTTGACGGTTTCCTCCGTGAAGCCGAGGCGGAACGGCATCCTTTGGCTTCTGTCAGCGGCGAGACATACCAAGGATACGACGCGCTGCGCGGCGCGTATAGGCTGGGCATTGGCAGTACGGGATTCAACGATCCCTTCTTCTCGGAGCAGAATCGCCACTATTCCTGTGACATTACGGTTTCGGGTGATGATGGAGACCGCACCGTGTATTTCTACACCCACGGCACCAGCGGTTGCGGAGAGAATGCTGTGATCCTGGACGAGCGTAAGATGCTTTTGCCCATTCCCGTCATGATCAGCAAGAACTTCAAGGGCGAGAACGAAGAACCCGTTTTCGATCCCGGCGACCCCTCCTATTCCGAGACCTACTTCCCCCTGTCGGTCAAGGCGGGGAGTACGACCGCGCTGACGGTGCTGAACCTGTACATGAACTGGGGGCAGATGCCGCTGAAGCAGCTCTCCTCAATTCAGTTCTTCTGGCCCTACTACCATCTTTCTCTGGGCGTGACCGAGACCAGCTGCATCAGCCCTCTCTACGGTGCACGCGACCTCTGGACTCTCCCCGATTTCCGTTCCATGTCCATGCCCTACTGGTTCGAGCTGCCCGTAGGTCAGGGCTTTGACAATCAGCCGCAGCATACCCATGCGGGCTACCAGTACTTCCTGCAATACACCGATGCCGATGGTAACTATGCGGCCAGCGAGAACTACCACAATCATATTCAATCGTCGGGCCCCGTTTATACCGACGTGAAGATGGACTATATCTCGGATGATGGCCGCATCAAGGTCTCCTACAACCACATGGAGTTGCCCGAGACCGACGAGCTTCGCGCTTACTATGAGATCCGCTACGAGGTTCTGGAGGACATCTCCATTGCTGATTTCGCCAAGGATTTTTCCTTCTATTCTCTGGAAGGATATGCGGGGGCCTACCGAAAGCTGGGCTATCTGGACGAGAACAACAAGCCTGCCGGGGGAATTGTCAACGCCAAATCCAATCCCGTCGTGACTAAGCTGGGCGATCAGTTCCCGTATATTGCCTTGTACGATCTCAACGCCACCTCGGATTCCTTCCGCAACAACAACGCCAACCTTGGCGTCATTGTATACGATTCCGACTTCACCATCGGAGGCAAAGATTGCGACGCGGGATTTGTCATGGTCGGACAGAATTCCCGATATAGCCTTTCCCTTGACCTGGGCGCCACGACCTTGAAGAAGGGCGATACCATGTCCCTTTCCCTCATCATTGTTCCCTGGGGCTTCTACACCTCCACCGACGACAGCAATATGCAAAGGATCCGGGAGAATACCTGTCTGAATGGGCTGAAGCTCACGGTACAGGATGGCGAGGTTATGGACAGCGTGTATCTGCCCAAGGTTAAGTCCTCGAACGGGAAGAGCGCCGAATTCACGGTTACGGGCGGCAGCGGCAACAAGGCGATCCGTGTGTACGGCTTTCAAAAGCTAACGGCTCCTAAGGTTTATGAAAAGATCAACGGCAAGTGGGTAGAGCTGACACTCAGCTCGGTCAACACACCGGATACGAAGGGGTACGCCCATCCCTACGACGGGTACGCCGTCTACTACGACCGAAACGGTACCTACTCCTATGCGTTTGCTTTCAATATGGACGGTATCGAAAGCCGTACCTTCAAGGTAACGGCCGACGAGGATTTCGCAGGCTGGCCCAATATGGATGACGGGGATGTTCAGGAACACAATCTGACCGTCTATGAGGTTCCCGCCGGGCTGAAGCTCTCAGCCGACGGCGGTACCGGGGTCGGACGCATGGAGCTGGCTGAGGATAAGAGCTACCTGCGCCTGTATGGACATGGCGAGGCGGGCGAGACCTTCTTCCAGGTCTTTTCCAACGGCAACCAGATTCCCACGGGAGCATTCCTGCTCGTCAAGTGCCGTATCCCCGAAACCAACCAAAGAACTACGGAATTCGAGTTTTTCATCAGCACCGAGCACACGGGTGCCCATGCGGGAGACAGCTTCTATATCCGAGGTATCCCTGCGGACGGTCAATGGCATTACGTCATTGCGGATCTGACCAAACAAGGGCTTCCCACCTTTGAGCCGGGCTCTACCGGTATCTACACCGCTCAGCATCTCCGCTTTGACGTTTTCAACGGCGTTATTCCCGCTACCGAGTACGTAGATATCGGTTACGTAGCTATGGCTGGCAGTCTGGAGGATATCTGCTCCTTCCAGAAGACCGGCCTGGGCGAGCTCTACGAGAGCGGCACCCTCGCGGGCACAATTGATTTTGCAACGGGTAAGGAGCCAGGGAATCCCGGCGGAAACGGCAATGCCGTCCAGAATTACGTGCATCCTGATTCCGGATATACGGTTTCCGACGTTCGTTATGCCTCTATGATCGATTTCATCAACGGCACGGGTGACGGAGACGGCCCCTTTGATGCCCGCGGTACAAATTCCGACAAGCCGTTGGACAAGATCCTTTACAACGGGGCAACCGCCGACGGCGGGAAGCTGGTTCTCGCGGGCTGGGCTGTCGCCGAAGGCGGGATCGATCGGTATATGTGGTCTCATGATGGCGGTAAGACCTGGCAGGCTTGTACCCTCTACAACCGATCCGGCTTTGATAATGTGACCGAAAACGCAGGTATATCCGCATCTGCCGACCAGTTCTTTTCTTCCACGGGCTATCGGGTATCCTCTCATCCTGATAAGATCGTTTTTCAAGGATCTGAAGGAACCGTGTCGGGTATTTGCGCCGATCTTTCGGTTTTTGCAGGCCAGACGATGGACGTGGTCTTTGCCGTGGTTCCCACGGACGACACGGATGGACTTTGCATAATGACGGTCGTACAGGGTGTTACGGTCGAGCCTTGATTTCCTTTGGTTCAGTATGATATCACCTTTATAAAAGCAAGGGCGCACCGGTGTGCGTCCTCGTTTTTGGGATTCATTCGGGCGTACGGAGGCAAAACAGGCTCGAGGATGGGATCCTGAAATATTTTTTCAGCGACGGAGAATATCCCCGACTCCCCCGGGGGGATCATCCTTGCACCTAAGGAGTACGATCATTAACCGAAAACGCATGAAGACAAAAAGAAAACCAACCTAAACCGAATCATTCGATTTAGGTTGGTTATGGTGACCCATCGGGAACTCGAATCCCGGACCCCCTGATTAAAAGTCAGATGCTCTACCGACTGAGCTAATGGGTCATATTTTATAACACTTGATTATTATATCACAGCGATCCCCTTTTGTCAAGACTTTTTGTGAATTTTCTTTTTGCAATTTCATATAAAGTACAGAAAAGAGACTGTTGAAATTTTTGTCGTCAATTTAAAAGTTTTCCGGCTAAACCTCTTGAAAAAATATAAAAAAATTGCTATAATAAATTGGAATGCTTTGCAGACGCTTCTGCCTCCGCGCAGAATGGGAGCCTATCCGGAAATTCGCCTGTTGGTTGTATAAAATTATCCAACGACTATCTTGTATTTGGCTCTGTATGTGGTATAATACATAGGTAAGCGAGCAAGGAGGTGCCGTCTATGTTAATTGGTGATAAGATACGGTCTCTGCGCAAGAATAAGAATATCACCCAGACTCAACTGGCAGAGGTTCTGTCGGTCTCGGCTCAATCCGTGAGCAAATGGGAAAACCATATCTCTGTCCCCGATATTTCGGTACTTCCCGTGATTGCCCGCTATTTCGGCATCACAATGGACGATCTCTTCAGCTACCGTTTGGACGCACTCACCTATAAAGAACGGTTTATTCGCTTTATGGTTGATAACGGTATGCTCCGATTCGAGGACCGCACCTTGAGCAACGGTCGGATCTCACCCTACTACATTCACAGCGGCTACCACCGCATGGGCAGTCAGATCTCCCGCCTCGGTGAGTTCTACGCAGAGTGCATCCGCGAGCATGGGATCGAGTCCAACTGTCTTGTGGGAGTCAACGAGCGGGAGATTCCTCTCTTGATTGCCACGAGTATGACCCTGTTCAGCAAGTATGGCGTTGATTCCCACTACTGCATGAACTATATCGCCGAAAAGGACGCACTGCTCTCGCGGGACATCACCCTCATCACCGATACTCTTTCCTCGGGCGCAACCATGCGTCGGGTACTGGATCGGATGAAATCCGAGATCGGGCGGTATCCCTCCCATATCGTCATCTACGTAGACAGGATGGAAAAGACCGATCATTCTTCCCTTTCAGCCAAGCATGAGATTGAAAAGGATTACAGCGTCCGCATCCACAACATCATTACGTTAGAGGACATCATTGGTGCCGTCGGGCATGGGGTGATCCATGCAGGAGAGAATTACGACAAGTTACTGCAATATGCCGAGCTGTACAGGGGTGAATGACGTTGACAAGAATACTTCCCCCAAACAAACTTGTAAATTATTTTTTAGGAGATAAACATTATGGAACAGACAAGAAGAGTCGGTACCGTTTCCCGGGGCATTCGCTGCCCCATCATCCGCGAGGGCGACGATCTGGCCGCCATCGTCACCGAGAGCGTGCTGGAGGCCGCCAAGTCAGAGGGCTTTGAGCTCCGCGACCGCGACGTCATCTCCATGACCGAGTCCATCGTGGCCCGCGCCCAGGGCAACTACTGCTCGGTGCAGAACATCGCCGACGACGTCCGCGCCAAGCTGGGCGGCGGTACGGTGGGTGTCATCTTCCCCATCCTCTCCCGCAACCGCTTCGCCATCTGCCTGCGGGGTATCGCCATGGGCTGTAAGAAGGTGGTGCTCATGCTGTCCTACCCTTCCGACGAGGTGGGCAACGAGCTGGTGTCTCTGGACAAGATCGACGAGGCCGGGGTGAATCCCTACTCCGACGTCCTCTCCCTGGAGAAGTACCGCGAGCTGTTCGGCGAGAACATGCACGAGTTCACCGGCGTGGACTACGTGGAGTACTACGGCAACCTGGTCCGTGAGTGCGGTGCCGAGTGCGAGATTATCTTCGCCAACCAGGCCAAGACCATTCTGAACTACACCGACTGCGTCCTCAACTGCGACATCCATACCCGCGCCCGCACCAAGCGCATCCTGCTGGCAAACGGTGCCAAGATTGTTTGCGGTCTGGACGAGATCATGAACGCTCCCATCGACGGCAGCGGCTGCAATGAGAAGTACGGTCTCCTGGGCTCCAATAAGTCCACCGAGGACAAGGTCAAGCTCTTCCCCCGGGAGTGCAAGCCTCTGGTGCTGGACATCCAGGCCCGCATTCTGGCCGCCACCGGCAAGCACGTGGAGGTCATGGTCTACGGCGACGGTGCCTTCAAGGATCCCAAGGGCAAGATCTGGGAGCTGGCTGACCCCGTGGTCTCTCCCGCCTTCACCGACGGTCTGATCGGTACCCCCAACGAGCTGAAGCTGAAGTACCTGGCCGACAACGACTACAAGGATCTGTCGGGCGAGGCTCTCCGCGAGGCGATCTCCAAGTCCATCCGCGAGAAGGAATCCCAGGGCTCTCTGGTGGGCAACATGGCCGCCCAGGGCACCACTCCCCGCCAGCTCACCGACCTCATCGGCTCCCTCTGCGACCTGACCTCGGGCTCGGGCGACAAGGGTACCCCCGTTGTGCTGGTCCAGGGCTATTTCGATAACTATACCAACTGATCTTATATAGGGGGAATTTCGTATGATCGACTTTACTTCCAACGTGCGCCCCGAGTCCATGGAGCGCATCACGAATTTTGATCTGGCCAACGCCTTCATCGAGGAGGCCGTGGCCGCCGTCCGCGCCCAGGTGGGGGACAAGAAGGTTCTGCTGGCTCTGTCGGGCGGCGTGGACTCCTCCGTGGTAGCCGCCCTGCTCATCAAGGCCATCGGCCGTCAGCTGACCTGCGTGCACGTCAACCACGGTCTCATGCGTAAGGGTGAGTCCGAGCAGGTGATCGAGGTCTTCGGCAAGGAGATGGACTGCAACCTGGTGTACGTAGACGCCACCGACCGCTTCCTGGATCTTCTGGCCGGTGTCAGCGATCCCGAGAGCAAGAGAAAGATCATCGGTGCGGAGTTTATCAACGTCTTCGCCGACGAGGCCCGCAAGCTGGAGGGCGTGGAGTTCCTCGCCCAGGGTACCATTTACCCCGACATTCTGGAGAGTGTCAAGCAGGCCGAGGGTAAGAAGGCAGTCAAGTCCCACCACAACGTGGGCGGCCTTCCCGAGGATCTGAAGTTTGCTCTGGTGGAGCCCATCAAGCTCCTGTTCAAGGACGAGGTCCGTGTGGTGGGCGAGGCTCTGGGTCTGCCCCACGCCATGGTCTACCGTCAGCCCTTCCCCGGCCCCGGCCTGGGTGTCCGTTGCCTGGGTGCCATCACCCGCGACCGTCTCCACGCTCTGCGTGAAGCCGACGCCATCCTGCGCGAGGAGTTCGCGATGAACGGCCTGGCCGAGAAGGTCTGGCAGTACTTCATCGCCGTGCCCGATATCAAGAGCGTGGGTGTGAAGGACGAGAGCCGCTACGAAGGCTGGCCCGCCATCATCCGCGCCGTGAACACCAAGGACGCTATGACGGCGACCATTGAGGAGATTCCTTATCCTGTGCTGCATAAGATCACCGCGAGAATTACCGCGGAGGTTGAAGGCATTAACCGCGTACTGTTTGATTTGACTCCTAAGCCTACGGGCACCATTGAGTGGGAATAATAAACGCGATTTGAAAAATCCTTATATATTAAAGGATTTTAGCACTTGGAACGAGTTTTTGATACCGTTTTGATACCCAATAGAATCATAAACAACGGCAGGAATGTTAAAAATTCTTGCCGTTGTTTTTATATGTCGGTGCCGCTTCGGTGGCACCCATATTTTTATATCAGTTCACACATTTTTCGAAAAAATATGTTATAATTTTTTATAACGATGCAATGTGAAGCTATGTTTTCCTGTATAGTAGGGTGAAAGGCTTTCAAATAAACGCGAAGGGAGGATCATTATGACAGACGAAAAAATTGTGGAATTGTATTGGGAACGTTCCGAAGAAGCAATTAAAGAAACCGATAAACAATACGGTCGATATTTTCACTATATCGCAAAGGAGATTCTTCAAGACGAAGAAGATGCAAAAGAAATTGTCAATGACACATATTTGAAAGCGTGGAATTCAATCCCGCCCGAGAGACCTAACCCCTTAAAAGCATTTCTTGGACGAATAACAAGACAGCTTTCTCTCAATCGACTTGAGCAGAATAAAGCACAAAAGCGCGGTGGCGGACAGTATCTTCTTGCACTTGATGAGCTTGCGGAGTGCATCCCCGATGGCAGCGGGAGTGAAGATCTCGCATCCAACATTGATTTAACAGATGCAATCAATCGGTTTTTGCGAAGCTTGCCTATCGAACAGAGGCGAGTATTTATCAAGAGATATTGGTATATGAGTTCTATTACCGATACCGCAACTTCTTTTGGCATGAGTGAAAGCAAGGTGACATCGATCCTCTTTCGTGTTAGAAACAAACTGAAAGAACATCTTACAAAGGAGGGCTTTAATCTATGAAAAAGGAAAACATATCTGATGCACTGAATAACATTGATTTTGATATGGTCGAAGATGTGTATGAGTGCACAAAAACAAATAAGAGAAAGCGAAAGAGCATATGGCTTAAATGGGGGGCAATCGCGGCATGCTTGTGTGTAATTGTGGCTGTGGCTACACTTTTGCCTATACTGAATAGCAATCAGTCAAATCCTAACGATCAATCTATTCCTACAAAACCCGACAAATTGAATTTGGTTGGAGATGTGTTACGAACAGGAGATGGCGCATTAACATATCATACCGACAACTTTAGTGAACACACTTTGGCATTCACTATGGTCTTGGAAAACGAAGTTTCCTCGTGCTATATTGTATTTTCTGCTCATAATATTTTGGAACAATGGACCGATAATAACGGAGTTATCAACCAAGAAACTGAACTGTTTAAGGTGATAACACCGTGTGCTTCCTTTGAAGGTAATGTTTCTTATACGATCGTTGATGACGCGTTAACAATCTATGTGAATGGTGAAAAAGCAACGACATTACCGACACATCCCGGGACCTATGAGATCGTAATCGATTATGATGAATTGTATAATAGGTATGATGTTGTTGACGAAAACGCTGATATTTGGCCGTTCGGTGATATCGTTATTAATTGTAAGAGATTTCAATAGTATCAATATGGGTGCCGCTTCGGTGGCACCCTTATTTTCTTATCAGTTCACACATTCAACTTAAAAATATGTTATAATATAAAAAAATCCAAAAAACTTTCAAAAAACGTGAGCCATTTAGAAAAAAGTATCGACTATTACTGATGAAGGGCCTTTTAAATAACGATGAAGGAGGTGTGTTATGGAACTTCAAACAAATCGGACAGCTACAATGAGTGACGAGCAGATCGTTGAGCTGTATTGGCAACGTGACGAGCAAGCGATCAAGGAAACCGATATCAAATACAAAAAATTCTTGCTTTCGGTTGCGATGAATATTGTCCACGATATGTGCGATAGCGAGGAATGTCTGAACGATACATATATCGGTACTTGGAATGCGATCCCTCCGGCAAGACCCGTGGCATTACAGGCGTTTCTCGGATCAATCATGCGGAGAACGGCAATCGACCGATTCAGAGCAAACAAACGTCAAAAGCGCATTGCATCGGAATTCACGGTTTCGCTTTCCGAGCTTGAAGATTTCATAGCAGATGATGACGATATGACCGCAGAAATAGAAACCAAAGAACTCGCCAAAAGCATAAGTAATTTCGTCAGCTCTCTCCCCGACAGACAAATGTTCATTTTCGTCAGCCGATATTATATTGCCGATCCCATTTCGACGATCAGCAAGGAACTCGGCTGTAGCGTTTCTACCGTCAAGCGAGAGATCGAAGCAATCAAAATTGGACTCAAAAAGCATCTTGAAAGTGAGGGTTATTTACTATGACACAAGAAAAACTCATAGATGCTATTACAGATCTGGATTCGGGCATTCTTAACCGTTATTTCGATATGAAAGCAAATCTCGCAGCGAAAAAGAAACCGAAAAAACGCACTTGGGTGAAATGGGCGTCGCTTGCGGCTTGTTTTGCATTGATAATTACCGCAAGTATGCTTCTTTATCCCTCTGTTGTAGAAGATATATCATCCGATGGATATGAAAACTTATTTTTATTTGGAGGTATCACAGTAAATATGAACAGCATATTTTGGGCGTTTTTCATTGCACCTGTTTTCTCTGTAGTATGCACATTCTTAATGTGGTTGATTGACTCCGGCATTATCATTTTGCCGCTTTGGCTTATTAGAGATTTGTGTATTCCCATCTTACATTTTTGTATTTTGAAGCGTTGTATTATGAAAAACAAAATTCAGAAAAAAAGTACGATATGGCTCGTCATCGCACTCTTACTTGTTACTGTAGCTGCTGATTCGTTTGTGTTGGAATATTTAATTCTAAAAGGACGATTAGCAATTCCGCATATTATTTTCCGTTTGATTTGGGCTATTCTTTGTGGCTTGTTTGTTCTCGGTCATACCTTGGTTGAGCGATTCTATCGCAACAATATTCACTGTAATATTATGGTTGCAGTAGGAAGTACAATCGCTCTGTGCATCAATGCTTTTATGACTTATCTATTAGCACCTACGCTTGCAACAAAATATGCCATTGATGGCATAGAGTTATTTTTAATGCCTCTCTCTATCATCATTCTTTCTGTGTATTCGCATTTGCTGGGTAGAATTATGACAAGGCGATTTATGTTTGTAAAACTGACGGGGTGGTTGTTAGGAATAATAGCATCGGAGTTTGTTACGTTATGGCTGTTGGGAACTCCACGCATACTTCCCACAGAGGATAAGGTAACTACGATTATATGGATTGTTGTGTCTGCGTTTGTTTTCATTTGGTGCTTAGTTGGTGTTTTCAGAACTTATTTAGAGAATAGAAAAATTCAAAGAAGCAAGGAGTAAATTATGAAACGAATATTTTTGACAATACTTTTAGTTGCAATTTGTTTATCCGCATTTGTTGGTTGCAGTAATGACGAGTTTTCTGCGCCCATTACAATTGAGTATTATGTTGTCGGTGAAACATCACAAATTATGCTTGATTATGAAAATGATTTGATAATGGAGCTACTGAACAGTAACAAATGGATAACAAACGATACCGCAAAAGTCAGTAATGATTACAAACTGACAATCAATAACAAAGAAATACTATATTGTTCTGAAACGGGGACATTTACAGACGAAGAAAATCAACGATATATAGTAGCCAATGAAGCAGACCGCATTGCAATCAACAATAGTTTGCAACAATCATTAAATGCAAAATAAATTATACAAGCCGCCGATCATTCGACGACTACCACAAGGAAATGCGACACCTGATCAGGTACCGCCTTTCAATATTTTAGCCATACTGTAAACTTATAAAAAAACTCTGCAAACCTCTTGTATTTATTCTGCTTTTATGTTATAATGAATAATGTAAAAAAGCCGTGTTGTCCGGGTGGTATCAGTGATACCAATTTGATACCGTTTTTTCGCAGACTCCATAGACGAAGCAGAAAAAGGCGGACAAATCCCCCGAAAAACCGCGCGAAAAGACCTAAATTCACTCATTATAATGTTAATTTAAGCGAGTGGGAGTAATCCCAACATACACCCATCAGCATGACCGTTTCTCCGAGACGGTCATGTTGCTCTTTATACAAGACTCAAAGGAGAAACCTGTATGAACATCGACCTTCCCTACCTGCTATCCACCATGCGCCGCCTCATCGACACCCCCAGCCCCGTGGGCTACTACGACGCCATCAAGCCCGTCATCGAGTCCTTTGCCGCCGAGCTGGGCTACACCGTCACCTACGACAACCGCGACACCGCCTACATCACGGTGGAGGGCCACGACACCTCCAAGACCGTCTGTGTCAGCGCTCACGCCGATACTCTGGGCTTCATGGTGCGGGGGATCAACCCCGACGGCACTCTGCGGCTTCGGGCGATGGGCGGCATCAACTTCGCCAATGTGGAGGGGGAGAACGTCACTGTCCACACCCGTGTGGGCAAGACCTTCACGGGGATGCTGGTCTGCGCCCACCACTCGTCTCACGCCTTTGACGATGCCAGGACCATGGAGCGCAATGAGAATACGGTGTTCGTCCTGCTGGATCAGCCCGTCAAGACCGCCGAGGCTGTCCGCGCGCTGGGGATCCGCAACGGGGACTACGTGGCCATCGTGCCCCGCTTTACGGTGACCGACAACGGCTACATCAAATGCCGCTTCATCGACGATAAGGCCGCCATGGCCTGCTCCTTCGCCGCCCTGAAGTATATGGCCGAGAATGGCTTGAAGCCGAAATACAATACCGTTTTCGCCTTCTCCTTCTACGAGGAGATCGGGCTGGGCGGGATCTACGTGCCCGCCGAGATCTCGGAGTATGTGGCGGTGGATATCGCCATCCTGGGGCCCGACTCCGACGGCTCGGAGCAGACCGTCACCATCTGCGCTAAGGACGCCTCCATGCCCTACGATTACAGTCTCACCAACCGTCTCATCGCCGCCGCCGAGCGGACCGGATGCGGCTACGCGGTGGATCTCTTCTACCGCTACGGCTCGGACGCTAGCCAGGCTGTCAAGGGAGGCAACAATGTCCGCGCCGCCGCCTTCGGTATGGGGGTCTACTCCAGCCACGGGGTGGAGCGAGCCCATATGGACGGTATCGAGAATACGGTGAAGCTCATGCTCTCCTACGTGCTGGAGGGGTAAGTCTTTCATCATACCGTGAAAACGGCGGGGGTTATTCTCGCCGTTTTTCTGTACGATCCTGTTCCTGACCGCGCTGATCTGGATAATTTGAAAAAATTTTCTGTAATGTGTAATGCGGGAGACCGTTTCCCCGTTATTTAGGGTGAAGGACCAACAAAACCCCCGAAAGGAGCAACCATCATGGAAGATCAGCAGATCGTGGATCTGTATTTCGCGCGCTCGGAGTCTGCTATCGACGAGACCGACAAAAAGTACGGTCGGTACTGCCATTCCATAGCGTACCGCATCCTCGAAGACCACGAGGACGCCAAAGAGATCGTCAACGACACTTACCTCAAGACCTGGAACACCATCCCCCCCAACCGTCCCGATCCTCTCAAGCCCTACGTCGGTATGATCTGCCGTCACCTTTCCCTTGACCGCTATGAGGAATACCACACCCAAAAGCGGGGCGGGCAGGTCCCCCTTGTTCTGGAGGAGCTGGCCGAGTGCATCCCCGACGGCGACAGCGGGGCGGATATCGGCGAGAGCGTCGCTTTGCGGGACGCTTTGGGGCGGTTTGTTCGTTCCCTGCCCGCTAAAACCCAGATCATTTTCCTGCAACGGTACTGGTATTCCTGCTCCGTGGCCGAGATCGCGGAGGGGTACGGGATGCGGGAGAACAGCGTCACCGTCCTTCTGCACCGAACCCGAAAAAAGCTGAAGGCGCATTTAAAAAAGGAGGGCTTCGACCTATGACGAGCATGGATATCTACCGAAGCCTCGGGGGAATCGACCCCGAGCTGATCGCGCGTGCCGCCCCCGACGGGATACCGCGGCGGAAGAAGACCAAAGCATGGATCAAGTGTACCTCCCTCGCGACGGCTTGCCTGGTTCTGGCCGTCTGCATCGTGCCACTTTGGGACGCCCTGTTCGGCGGTTCTCACAGTGACGCGCCCGTTTCCAATTCCTTTGAATCTCTGGAGGACGTTCACGAGGTATTGGGGTATGATACCCTGTATGCGGGTCTGGATCTTGAAAAGGCGACCAAAAGCAGCATCGCGATCTCCTTTGCCTCCTACGACGCCCCCGACAGCGCCCAGGCTGACCTTGAAGAGCCGCTACAGCTGCTCATTCGCACCACCTATCCCAATGGGGATACCTCCGATACCGTCCATTACTACGTAATCTTCAACAAGGACAGCGTGGAGGACAGCTATATCGGCGGATATGAGGAGCAGGGGCTGACCCAAGAGGTGGGGGGCGTCACGGTCCACTACTCCATGATCTTTGACGGGGCTACCCACGGGCAGGCCAAGTTCCTGTATGGCGGGGACCTATACGTCATCGACGTGATCTCGGGAGGAGAGGACCATACCCTGGACACCTATATCGGGATGGTGCTGGATGGGCTTGGGGGGTAAGCTATGGGCAAGCGGAAAAGACCTTTCGTTTTGTTGGCGATCACGGTCATGATCCTGATACTGGAGATTATACCCTACGGGGCTGTCCTGAAATTCGCTCATATATCCCCCGAGCATGCCCTCGTGTATTATTACTCCTATTTCGATCTCATCGTGTACGGGTACGGGCATATCGGGCCATTGCTGACAGCGGTATCGACCTGCATACTGGCGGTCTTCGCCGTCATTTCAGTCTTCCTTGAAGACCTCGCTGTCCAAATTGCCCTTCGCGTAGTGTCAGTCCTGACCCTTTTGTTCTCGTTGCTGCCTATGTTCACAGGATGCTATTCGCCTGTAGGCGTTGCCATTTCCGTGCTCTTGTTGTTTACTTGCATCATTTCACTCAAAAAGGAGGACCCCATATGAAACAGCATCTGCTCATTCTGATATTTCTTTCGGTCTGTTTTGCCGTCTTTTCGGGGTGTGCCATGCCCGAAGCAGGAAAAAACGAGATCCCAGCGGCCCAGGGATGGACCGTGATTGATCTTGCATCCAATTTTCCCGCAGAGCCGCCCAATCTACAGGTCAGCGACGGAACCGCAACCGTCACAGCGTGGCGGGGCACCTGTTCCTGGCTGTTGGAGAATGATGACGGCACGGGCTCGGGGATCAACACCGACACTATGCACCCGCTGGACTGCACGGATGCGATCCCTTCCCTCAAAATGGCAAAAAGAGGTACCCTCACCTTCAGCTTCATCGAGCCGCCGACTACCGTCATCGTACGAAGGTACAGATTGAAAAGGTCCGACTATGACGCATACGAGGAGATCCCCGTTAAGAGCGGCTCCATCGAGGTCAAGTCGGGGAATTTCCTCTATGAGGTTATCGCAAGATGGGATCATCCCGAAAAGCCCTATGGCGGGACCGTCTACTATGCGTTCTCTACGGAAAAATAACAGGATCCGCCGTCCCACCGTGGGCGGCTTTTTCTTATGGGGATCATCACTTTCTTCTTGCAATCTCGCCGCTTTTATGATATAATGGATAAAAGCCCACTGCGGACCCGCGAGAAAGGACGTATCATGCTATTCAGATTTCAAAAGGATGCCTGGGATGAGTCTGCCCTCACCCACGCCTACACCCACCGCTTTCCCTATACCAACCGATTCACCCAGCTCCCCGACTGCATCGAGAACCCTGAAAATCCCGCCATGCCCGACGGATACGATTACCTGTCCCTTATGACGAGGCAGTCCTTCCCTCTCGGTACCACGGTCACCACCCGATGCTCCTTTTCAGGCATGGCCGCGCCTCTGCTCATCTTCTCCGAGGATCTGGAGCTGTGCGAGGACGGATGCTACCGCTACGGGAACTACTTTGAAGTGGTGCTGTATAAGCACGGCATCAACGTCTGGCGTCTGTGGCGTTTGGAGGATGGTTCCGTGACCTGGCACAAGCGGCTCGGGGTAGAGTTCCCCGTCACCGAGGGGGAGATCCACACACTTTCGGTGACGCCGTCTAAGGAGTATATAGATATAGACCTAGACGGTATGAAGCTGTCCTTGAGGACAGAGGATCTGTTCCCGTCCTTCTACCTCGGAATCACCGGGTGCGAGGGTCCCTGCCGCTTCTTTGACATGAAAGTCGAATAACGCAACTTGAAAAGCCGCCCTCGCGTGAGGGCGGCTATATCGTTGAATATTCTATTCTTTCTTTTTTCCAAACAATCCCTTGAATATCTCCCTCACCCCATCCACCTGCTCGGAGTAGTGTTTCCCCGTTACGCATTCGTAAGCGAAATGCTCGCAGTTATTGTAAAGGATGTGGTAGCCGCGCTCACCCATGCGAGCGCGGGCGATAGAGATCACTTCGTCGGAGGAACGATTTACCTTTTTCTCCTTGCGGTCGAACTCAGCTACCTCCAGGAACCGGCCAGCGAGGAAAACGTCAATATCGGTAGCCAGAACTTCAATATCTGCATCCTTGACCGTTGGACGGGCGTTGGGAGCGAGACCGAACTGTATAACCTCGTCATCCGACACGTAAATGCCGTAGTGGTAAATGGTGCCCGACTGAACACGGATCATATCCCCGCTTTGGGGTTCGCCGAGGATCCATTTCATGCGTTTACCTTCTTTTCAATGTAGGTTATGACGTCTCCCAGGGTTTCAAAGTCGGAAAATCCGACGTCGTCAAAGCGGATGCCGAACATTTCTTCAATGCCGATGACCACATACAAAACACCCACTGAGGAAAGTCCCAGATCGGTGGCAAGTCCGGCATTTTCATTGAGGGTATCGTCGTTCAGCTCCAAGGAAGGCATAGCTAGCTTCATGATCTCGCAGAGCTTGATTTTGATCTCTTGTCTGTTCATTGCGGGTTACTCGCTTTCTTTCTGTCGATCTTCATGGCGGGGGTACGAGGGAAGTCGGTATCTCGGAGAACAATCTTCTGAATACGCTCAAAGCCTGGCAGGGTCTCGTTGATCCTGCGGATCTCCTCGCGGAGATATGCTTCGACGTCGTCAATGCCCAAGGCCTTGACGGTAGACATACGGGGCAGAATCTCCAGCACCAAAATCTGCGTGCCGTTCTCGGTGCGATCATAGACCACGCAGTCCTGTACCGCGTCGATGCCGTAAAACTTGACCTCCAGCTCGGCAGGAGAGACGTTCTCCCCGCTTGAAAGGACGATGATTTCCTTGGTACGCCCCGTGATGTAGAGGAATCCCTCCTCGTCGATACGGGCCAGGTCGCCGGTCTTGAACCAGCCGTCCTCATAGGCGGTCTCGTTTTCTCCTCCGACGTAACCATCCATCATGTTGATTCCTTTGAGCCAAAGCTCGCCGTCTGCCAGCTTGTACTCCATGCCGTCGTATATGTAGCCCACAGATTCCGGTTTACGAAGAGCTTCGGGGTTCCCACTGACCAGGTTAGCCGACTCGGTAAGGCCGTACCCGGGCAGGAGGGTTATACCCAACGCCGCGTACTCGCGTACAAGATAGGGCGGAACGGGGGCGGCACCGCAAATGATGGTCTTGAGCTCGTTACCCAGCATATTGCGGCCGAACTGCTTGGAAAGTCCCAGAGCCATCTCGGCCAAGGCGGGGACGAGAACCATGATGGTGGGCTTAAAAATGGCCGCGTCACGGAACATATCTTTATTATTTCGGCAGATCATCAGGGTACTGCCCGTGTAAAGGGAAGTCATGAGATTACGGATGAGACCGAAAACGTGGGTGAGGGGCAAAACGAGGAGATAACGGTCGCCGAAAATGCTCTTGATCCCGTAACAGCCATTCTTAGTGCCAGCCATGACGGCTCTGTGAGAGAGCTTGGCCCCCTTGGACTTGCCTGTGGTGCCGCCCGTGAACAGAACGGTGCACAGGGTATCTCCCGAAACCGAAACGGCGGGGACAGCTCTGTCCGAAGATGCCTCAGCGGGAACGAGCGCAGCCTTACCCATCTGAGGGATGAGCGAAACCTTTTCGGAAAGAGAATCGTGATAGATGACAGCCGTCATACCGAACATCATGGACATACCGAACACGGTCTTATCGTCCAGATGGGCGGGCATTAGGACGGAGGGGACGCCGTAGGTTGCGCAGGCAAGGAATGCTTTGACAAACTCGATGGAATTGGGGCAGAGGATGCCTACCGGGGATCCGGGTGTTATGCCGGCTTCGTTCAGCTTGCCTCGGAAGGCGGCAACCATGGTGTCCAGCTCGGCGTAGGTGTAGGTTTTGCCGTTATCTACAATGGCGGGAGTATCCGGGTAGGTATTCACTGTATGAGTCCACATTTCAGTGACGCTTGCATAGTCAACGATTTTCTCAAACGTCTCGTTATCTGTGTACTTGCGAAAGATCTCGTTACTCATGTGCTTCTCCTTTGTGAGGCATACTTTTCTTCATAAAAACGCTTCAGCTCCAGTTCTTTCTCCCGCAGCTCGGCGCAGACTCGGTCAACCTGCTCCATGGTAGGAATGGGTCCTACGGCTGCTTTGGCGTCGAAGGGCTCTCCGATGACGACGTCTTGGGTGTGATACCACTTTTCCCGTCGGACGATGTACACGGGCAGGATGGGGGCATTGGCTCTGTGCGCCATGAGGATCACGCCGGATTTGAAGGCGTTTACTTCACGGGTATCACCCTGGTTCACCTGCCCCTCAGGAAAGATGAGAACCGCCTTTTTCTCGGTCAGCCGATCCACTACGCTGTGAAACGTGGACATATTGAAATTCTCTTTGTCCACCATGATGCAATGCATTTGATTAAACATGAAGGACAGCATGCGGTTCTTATAAAGATCCTTGGTGGCCAGGCTATGAAGGCGTCTCCATGGAAAGGCCGTCAACAGAATGATGGGATCGCGCAACGACGGATGATTCGAGGAGATCAGAACACCTCCTTTGGGACATTTTTGACCTATATGAATCACCTTGGGCCTTATCCACAGCAGGACCGGGATCGCCCCTGTGATCTTGACAAAATCGTACCAGAAATACTTACCGATGGTTATTTTCTTCCTCGGTGACATGGGCTTGGAGCTGTTCTTGGAGTTCAATGACTTTACCTCTCAAAGCTTGCGTTAGCAGATCAATGTTCTCGGTCATGCTCAGTTTGTCGTCGGCAAGCTCCCTAAGGTTCAAGGGCCTTCCGATGATGACACGGTTGCGCTCCTTGCAGAAGAGCTTACCCGTTGTGTAGATGGGGATAATGGGGGTGTCTGTCTCCATCGCAATGTAAGCGGCGGAGGGCTTAAAGGGCAGGGGCCTTGTCTCGCCCTCCTTTGGAAGACGAGCCTCCGGATAGATCTCAAGAACGCCTCCCTTTTCCAGAATACGGGCAGCCTTACCCAGAAAAGAGAAATCGCGCTCGTTCCGATCAACACGGATCATGCCAAAGCAGGAAAGGCACAGCCTCATGAAGGGACCGCGCTCATAGAGCACCTCGGCCGCAAGAGCACGGAGGGTACGAGTCGGAAACAGGAACAGGAAGGTCGCAAAATCGAATACAGATGTATGGTTGGATACAAGAATTGCCTTTCCCTTGATACGGCGAGATGCTTTGGCCCCCTCTTCGTAGTAGACCTTCGTGCGAAACAGAAGCTTTTGGGGGATATAGCCCGTGATCTTGACGAACCAGTGAAACAGAGAGATCAGCATGGAGCAACCTCTCGAACCGGGTTATCCTCCTGAATGAGTCGGTTGATAGCGTTTTGCAGAACCGCCAGAGCAATGACGTTCAAGGGCAGGAGAGGGAATACGCAGGAGAGAATCAGCAGTGGAATAAGAGGGAGCTTTACCTGCTTCCCTGTTGCGGTTGCTTGAGCAAGAAGAATTCGGCGGAGACGGATCACGGTGATAATCTGCCCGAAGGGGACGAAGCAAGACAGGAGCCACAAAGGAAGGGAGCTGATCTTTCCCGTCAGTTTTCGGACGGACTTCAGTAGAAATCCGCACCAAATAAATCCAAACAGAAAACCGGACAGGATCGTTAATCCCACTTGAACGAATACGATCTCACCTTGCTCCTTTTGGGTTTTCTCGGATTCAAATTCAGAAATATCAAGAGACGGGTCGAATTCCTTGAATTGGCGAGCCAGGATCGAGGGGGTGAAATCACGAGGAAGCTTGGAGGCCAAGAAATAGCCGAGAATACAGGTGACACATACGATGAAGGGGACTGTCAGATTACCGAAATTATAAACCGAGGCGGCCTCCGAGGCGGACACCTCAACAGATGCATCAAGTCCATGGATCGCACGGTAAGCCTCGTAGGAATCGGAGGCCCAGGTAAAACCGCCATCCTTCGAGAAAAATATGTTCTTGATGTACTCGTAGATCAAAGACCCGGAAACGGCACCCACGATGGAGGTGGCGACGGCGTTACCGGCAAAATACATGGCGGAATGATTCTTCCCCGTAAGCCGTTCTTCGACACTTGAAATTTGGGAGGGGGCAAGGTAGGGCATCATGAAGAATGCACCGATGGACCAGCTGGCAAACAGACTTCCGACGGCACCGATCGCCATTTTGGCAGCGAAATTACCTTCTCCCAGCAGGAAACGAGAGCCTAAGAAGAAGCTCATTATGGCTACGGCGAAGGTCAAAAGGCAGGAACGGTAGGTTGCGCGCACTCCGAAGCGTGCCTTAGACTTATTGAACAGGTACAGCATAACAGGCACGGGAGCAAAGGCGCAGGTATTCAAGAGAGCCATTTGCAGACCGTTCAGCCCCATGCCGCCGATGATGAGTCCGTTCATGGCTGAGAGGAACATTTGCAACCCGAAAAAGGTGCAGCAGTTTACAAGAAGCCACTGGCGAAACACACGGTTTCGGAAGGTCAGATGGATGGACTCCTTGAGTGTTATCTTCTCAGGAGACAGCCCGCGATTCTCGGGATAGCCGTACTTTTCTCCCTCCTTGATTAGGAACAGCGGAATCAGCATGGTAAGCATGAGGGGAATGCAAGCGTAGACGAGAATATGGATGTGGATATCCAGCCCTTTCAACACAACGGGAACCAGGGCGTATACCAGGCAGTAGGATATGGTATCAAAGAAGGATTTATATCCGGAGACACGTAACCTTTGTGGCTCGTCTTCGCAGGTGGTGGAAAGAGAGCCGTAGAAGGCTATGAGGCACATGGTATAGCTGGCAAAGAAAACCAGATTCCAGAAGAAGACCCACAGCGTATTGAACAGGCTGTATTCAGCCCGCACGGGCATGACCCAGGACAGGACGAAGCCCAGGAGCATGGGGAGGAAACAAACTGCAATGGCCGGGCGGCGGCGTCCCCATTTTGTGGAAAGCGTATCGGTGATGTAAGCAAAGGGGATATCGATGATGCCATCGAAGATCTTACCCAACGCGAATAGAATTGGGAAAAGAGCGGGCAGGATGAAGCAGAAGCCGGGGACAATGGCTTGCAGCTGCTCACCCGATTCCAGCGCGGCGGGATTGAGGGCATCGGAATAGTATGAGCCCATAAGCACCATAAGGAAATTAGGGCCAAAGCCCGAAAAGGCAAAGAGGAATTCCTTCCACTTCTTATTCAAGGAACCAACCATGACAGTCTCCTTAATCTGGGGGTATTATGTGTTTTGTGAGCGGATAGCCTCTGTGAAATCCCGAACGGAAAAGAGAGCGTTTTCCTCGGTGCTTGCGGCATCCAGAGCAAACCTCGACTTCAGCTCACCTTGCAATGCGAAATATTCCAGGCTCGTTCCTCCGAGCTCGTTGAAAAAATGAGCATCCGATGGGATATCCGAGGCGGGACGTGATAAAGCAACGGCAAAGCACTCTCTCACCTCTGCTTCTAATGCGGAAAGGCGTTCCTCAGTTCGCTTGGCAATGCCCGTTGCATCAAAAACCGACAGTTCTCCGGTCTTCAAGGCGCGTGACAGCCTCTTGCGGCTGATCTTGATCTCACCGCTTGCGAGCAGGGGCTGGTCGGTCAGCAAAATTCTTCGAACGGTTCGGGAGAGCTTCAAGGGCTCCAGGGAGGAAGCGAGCTCACGATGGATACGGTGGAGGGCATCGGCCGAATAGACACCGGGTATGGAGGCAAGCAGAATAACGTCTCCTTCGACCTGAAGGAGGCATACCTGCTCTGCGCCCGAAACAGAGATGGAGGATTCAGCCAGAACGGGATTGATATTCTCACCGTCAAGGCCGATCAGAAGATCATCCCGGCGGCCCTTGACGTAGTAGTGACGGTTCCGTTCCTCGGCAAGGTCTCCCGTCGGGAACCAATCCTGTAGGTTTGTTTCGGTGCTGGTGCGGCCAACCGTAATGCGAACGGCACGTGTCTTGGAGCGAACCAAGAGCTCGCCTTCAGGGCTGATGCGATATTCGGTTCCGCCGAAGGGACTTCCGACCGAGGTGGAATTCAATACGCTTCGCACGGAGGATCGCTCAACCGAAGTGATGCCCAACTCGGTCATACCGTAACCGTTTGCCAGATGGTAGCCTATACCGTTGAAAAACGCCATGGTATCGGAGGAAATATGGCTACCGCCCGAAATGAGAAAACGAATACTGTCACCGAACAAGCCGTCCCGCACCTCGTGCAGAGCTTTTCGGGCGACCGTATTACCGAGCTTCCCCATACGATTGACAAGCGATACGGCACGGGTAAATCTGCGGTAGGTTTTGTCACCGCGAGCTCGAATCTTTCGAATAGCGGCTTTGTGGACAGCCTCCCAGACCATAGGAACGGCGAAAACATGGGTGACCTTATGCTTTCGGATGGTATTTTGCACAGTAGCCGGGTTCAGATCCTTTGGGAATACGAAGGTACGGCCAAAGAAGCCGAACCACAGGTAGACCGCTATGAAACCGAAAACGTGACAGAAGGGCAAGAGCACCAGATGCTTGAGCTGGCCATCGTAATGCTCTTTGATGGCGGGACAGCTACGGATGATATCCACGCTTTCCCGTACCTGTTGGTAAAAGCTTTCTCCCGTATACGTGCAAAGCTTGACTGTCTCGGACGTGCCGGAAGACATAAACGTAACCTCTTGACCAAAGGATGCAACGGTTTCCCCACAGTTCGGCTCAGAAGAAAGGGCCAGGAGCTCTGATAAGCGTATGGTTTTGACCGAAAATGCCTCCCCGTCGGATACCACAGCCGCCACGTTCTGATTCATAATTACCTGCTCCAAGGCTGTGGCGGGCAGACGGGTATTCATGAGCAGAACGGAGAAGCCGCAACCGAGAATCGCCCAGAATACCGTGATGAAATCCGGGGTGCTACTTGCATAAAGACCGACCATGCTTCCGGGAGGAACGTCGCTGAGAGCTTTGCTTAAGGAGCGGGTCACAGACTCAATACGGAGCTTGGCTTCTCCGTAGGTCGTCTTTTGTATGCGGTAACCGTCGGTGGTCTCGGTCATGACGTTGTCGGTTTCGTCGAACATATAGCTGTACAACGTTTCCATGCTGTGAGGCGTTGAGGCGTAGCGCGAAAGCTTATCGGTAACGTAAGCGTCGATGGTTGGGAAATTGCGAATATTGTCAAGTTTCATATGTGTTTTCCGGTTAAATCAGAATTTGTCGAAGGGTGTCATAATTATTCACATTATATCATAATTCCATCATAAAATCAAGAGTTTCATCTACTTTTTTATAAGGTAAATTTGTGCTTCGCCATAATATGGAGCATCCGACGTTTTTATGATGAAATTATGAATGTTTTCTAATGTTTTCAAAGGAAAAGCGATGTATTTCGGAGAATATACCATTGAAAATATGGCGATTCTATGATATACTGATACTATGAGAACGTATGTGCTCATGCTGGCATATACCTTCATACAAAATTTGATTTGAAAAGGAAGCTACACAATGAAAAAGATCATTTGCAAGGTCGAATACGACACCGAGGCTTCGACGCTCGTCGCCAAGTACACCGAGGGCAACTTCGGCGAGCCCGCCGGCTTTGAGGAGACTCTCTACGTCACTGAGGGCGGCAAGTACTTCTTGTACGTAAACGGCGGTGAGGATTCCATTCATGCCAAGGAGGACATCAAGCGCATGTCTGCCGCTAAGGCTGAGGAATGGAAGGCAGAGCATAATCTGTAATGCCTATCCAAGCTGAAAACGGGGCTTTTGGGGCCCTGTTTTCTTTTTATTTTTTCTTCCAATCTATTGAATTCTTGTTCGGTTTGTGATATAATATATTCACTTGAACAGATTTTACTGACACTCGAAAGGGGATTGCAATGTTTGAGCCGGATGAAAGCCGCTATCATGCTTCGGAAGAGCTTGCCGACGATGAAGCTTATTACGCTCAGGAAACCGTAAGGATGAAAGATGCCTATCGTGTACGGGGAAGAATGATCCCGCTTTTCGGCATATTCACTTCCCTTTTGTTCTGTTTGCTGATCCCTGTGTGGCATACGGTCTTCTCGCACGAGATCGAATCCATGGCCGTGTTGATCTTCGGAGTCTTGACCTCTCTTTTGGCCATTCCATGCCATCTTTTGGGAGGCAGCCGGGACGTTATTCGCATCGGATGGGTCAAGTCTCTGCTGTATATTGCGGGAATTGTCATCAACGCTACCGGAACCTCCCTCTGCATAGCGGCATATTATGTTCGCATCGAACATGAACCGACACACGGAAGACTGCTATTAGGGTTCCTGGTTCCCGCAGTTTTGTTCGTTTTGGTTAGCTTGTTGATTCATGCAAGCCCTGATCGCTACGGGCTTTGGACGGGGCTGACCTGTCTTTTGACCTTGTTACTGATGATTTTCAGCATTGTGTTCTGGGTCAAAGGCGAAAGCAAGGTTCTTTTCAGCTTTACTTTCTTCAATCTGCTTTGGACACTCATTGCGATCATCGCGCTTCACGTCGCTTGCTCGGAGGAGGAATCACCCTGGCTTCGATTCTCGTCCTTTGCCTCATTCGGAGTTCTGTTGGGAGTAGGCGTAATCGTTCTCGTCATTCTGCTCTGCTTAGGCGGCGGAGGCGACTGTGACTGCGGCGGAGATTGCTGTGATTGCGGCGACTGTGGCTGTGGCGGCGGGGAGGGCAAAAATGCTTCCGCTTCGAAACCGCGCAGAAAACGCAGACATTTGGGGATGTGAGACAATCGGAAGCGAAAGAGAGACTTTCAACAGCCTTATATTTTTCAAAAAATGCAAAGCCCGCTTCTTCACGGAAACGGGCTTTTCTTATATATATTTCGGGTTTTGATTGCCTGGCATTACAGAGTTGCGAGAAACGCGGCAATGCGCTCGGCGAGACGGTATGCTCCTGCATCGTTGGGATGAAGTCCGTCGGGCATGAACATTTCCCGGTGCTTTTCTATGTCTGGGCAGATACATCCCTCGCGGTACAGATCCAACACGGGGAGCGAGTAGTGGGCGGCGACCTCACGCATGGCATCTACGTAGTCAATGAGGGGCTTGCCGGTGACCGGAGAAGGGATCAGACCGCAGGCACGTTGGCAGGGGGTCAGAATCACGATGCGGGCAAACGGATACTTCTTGATGAGCTCCGAAAACAAAAAGTGGCAAGCACCGACAAAGGTATCGTTGGTGCGATCTGCGAACCCCCCAAAGGGCGCATCGCCATGACCGTAATCGTTGGTACCGCCGAAGACCAGGACCAGGTCGGCGTCGTCGGGCATATCCTTGTAACGCTCGGTGAAGGGCCAGGGATAGTTATCCGCGCCGTACTGGCGGGCCAGACGGGTACCTCCAATGCCAAAGTTGCGGACCTCAGCCGCTCCTACCAGGTCGCCCAGGACGTTGACGTAGAAATGCTCGGGGCCGGAGGTGCCGTGCCCCTGAGTAATGCTGTCACCCAGAACATTGATGATCTTTCCTTGCAGATTCATATGATTTCTCCTTTGCGTTTGGAATTTATAAGTTTGATTCAGCCGAAAGCATAGTGCCCGATAGGACATCCTGCGAGGCTATGGTATGTATGCATCACCAACCCAAATGCTTAAACCAGCCCATCATGGCAGGTAGCGTGAGAGGCAAAGCCATGACGGCAAGATCGAAGATAATCGAGTAGTGTTCGATATACAGCCTCTTTCCTGCGTGGTTCCGCTTTACACGCTTGCCCCAGAGAACAAAAGTTTCGCCAAAGAGACGTCGGTTGCGGCGGACGCAGACCATGAGGATCATGGCTGAAAGATACAGGGCGGTCCCGGTCACAGCTACGAGGTCGGGAACCGAAAGAAATGTGATCCACCCAAGGGGGATATGGACAGCGGTCAGCGTTCCCGCTATGATGGGGTAGATCCGCAGGAGCTTACCGTACCTTCCAAGTCCGTAGGCGGCCTCCAGCTCGGTATAGAACCAGAAATTTCCGGCTCCTTTTTGCTTTCGGCGGATATCTCTGATACGGATACCGCGACTTAAAAGCTCCGCGGTGGCTTCACTGCGAAAGATAGGATAGACCATAGGCAGAACCAAACAAAACATGAGGCCTACATAGTAACTACTCATGTATCTTCTCCAATTCAGTCAGAGACTTACGAATATCCCCGTGCTTGTCGATCAATGCCTCGGCAGTAGGGCGGTCGCAACAGCCGAGCTCCATAAGGATGCGGATGCAACGGTCGCGAAGCTTGACGTTCGTGGGGCGGACGTTGACCATGAGATTGCCTACTACCTTACCCGTCTTCACCATGGCACCCGTGGAAAGCATATTCAGAATCAGCTTCTGAGCGGTGCCTGCCTTAAGACGGGAAGAGCCTGTGATGACCTCGGGGCCTACAAAGGGGGCGATTATGACGTCGCAGAGGGGATGCATACGGCTGTCGGGATTGCAGGTGATGCCGAGGGGAATGGCACCGAGCTCGCGGGCCTTCTTCAGAGCACCCAAAACGTAAGGCGCACCGCCCGAAGCGGAGAGCCCTACCACTACGTCACCTGCGGTGACGCCGTTCGTCTCGATATCATAGGCACCGAGTGCCTCGTTGTCTTCGGCCCCCTCAACGGCGCGGAACATGGCACCCTCGCCACCTGCCATGATGCCTCTGACGAGGTCGTGATCCACGCCGAAGGTAGGAGGGCATTCGGAGGCATCCACCACGCCCAAACGGCCGGAGGTACCCGCACCGACATAGATGAGATGACCTCCGCTGTTCAGAGAGGCGGCAATAAGATCAATGGCGGCGGCTATCTCGGGAAGTTGGGTTGCAATGGCGTCCTCCACCACTCGATTCTCGTTATTCATGACCGTGACCATGTCCAGCGTGCTCATCTCGTCGATGTGGAGGGTATTTTGGTTGCGCCCCTCGGTTTTGAGGGATCCGAGATCAGGTCGAAGAGCGGTGTTATCGTGTTTCATACGTTATTCCCTCTCTCTTTCTTCTTCAGTGCCCAGACCTTCAGCACCGCCGCTTGGGTCTTGGCATCCTGGATCTCCCCTGCAAGGATCATGTCCACCATCTCGGGCAGAGGAATCTTGACAACTTCCAGAAACTCGTCTTCATCGGGATCCCATTCCCCGGGAACCATGTCCTCGGCTAAATATAGATAGATGATCTCGGTCAGAAGAGCAGGAGAGGTAGCCAAGGGGCCTATGTCGGTCAGATGCTCGGTGGTATAGCCCGTTTCCTCACGGAGCTCGCGGAGTGCGGCCTCGCGATGATCCTCACCGACGTAGTCAAATTTTCCTGCGGGGATCTCTAAGGTCACACGACCCAGGGCGTATCGGTACTGGCGTATGCAGACAACCTCACCCTTATCGGTCAACGGTACCACCGCAACAGCTCCGTTGTGCTTGCAGTATTCCCGCATGGAGAGTCCGCCGTTCGGAAGATTGATATCGTCTCGGTACAGATGGAGAACCTTACCGTCAAAGATCAGCTCGGAGGAGGCCGTAGTCTCCTGAAAATAGGATTCGGGTTTGGTATATTCCATGGAATGGCTCCTTTTCGTCGCGGTGTCGGAATAATGTCCAAAAAACCGCTTATCTTTCGTTGTAAGTTATATTATACTCCAAATCACTCTTTTTGTAAAGAATAATCTTGAATTTTTTTTCAAGATATGGTAGAATATCCTTTGTGCCTCACAAATCGTTCTTATCACAAGGAGGATCCGACCATGGAAATCAGCGTTTCCCCCGAGCATTCCCGCACCGCCGCGCTCATTGGCGAGGTAGGGCTTTCCCGTCTTCAATCCGCACGAGTAGCGGTATTCGGAATCGGCGGGGTTGGCGGGCATCTGGCGGAGGCGCTTGCCCGTGCAGGCGTAGGTCATATCCACTTGATCGATCGGGATACGGTCTCCCTATCCAACGTGAACCGTCAAGCCGTCGCGCTTCACTCCACGGTCGGAAAGCCCAAAGCTGAGGTCATGGCTGAGCGTATCAAGGATATCAACCCAAACTGCGATATCGAGACCTCCGTCTGCTTTTACCTTCCCGAAAACGCCTCCGAGTTCGATCTCTCCCGCTACGATTTCGTGGCCGACTGCGTGGACACTGTCTCCGCTAAGATTGAACTGGCGGTTCGATGCAATGCAGTCGGTACTTCTCTCATTTCCGCTATGGGAGCGGGTAATAAGCTCCATCCCGAGCGTTTTCGGATCAGCGACATTTCCAAGACCGAGACGGACCCTCTGGCACGTGTCATGCGGCGGGAACTGAAAAAACGCGGGATATTCAAGCTGCTATGTGTATGGTCTGATGAGCCGCCCATACCTGCGAATGTGATCGGTGACGACGGCCGTCCCGCTCCGGCCAGCATTTCCTTCGTGCCTTCGGCGATGGGACTTCTGATGGCCGGTGAGATCGTGCGCAGAGTCGCGAATATTTGAAAGGAATTTCCTTTTATGAAATCCGAAAAGATACTTCTCATCATCAACCCCGTTTCGGGTCGGATGAAAACCAAAACGGGGCTCTTTGAAATTTTGGACGAGCTTTACCGTTTAGATCCCGAGGAGACCAATACCGTAACCGTCCAACAGAAAGCGGTAGCAAAACCGGCCGGGCCTTCGGCATCTCTTCCTTCCCTGCCCTTCGGTAATCTGACAGCCTCCACGTTGGGCGGTGATGCGGACCCTGATCGCCGTGTCACCGTGGCCCCCACCATGCACAGAGGACACGCATCAAGAATGGCGGCAACTGCGGCCGAGGAGGGCTACGATACCGTGATCTGTTGCGGCGGAGACGGCACCTTCAACGAGACCGTATCGGGGCTTATGTCTGTTCCCTGTGAGAGCCGACCTGCTCTTGGCTACATTCCGGCAGGAAGCACCAACGATTTCGCGGCATCCATCGGGCTTTCGGGCTCCCTGCGCGGAGCCTCCAGAACCGCTGTCGGAGAACATGAGACCGCCATCGACATCGGTTTTTTCTCCCCCTACGGCATGGGACACCCGCCTGCGCGCTACTTTACCTATATAGCATCCTTCGGAGCCTTCACAGCCGCCTCCTATTCCACGTCGCAGACAGCCAAAAATCTGTTCGGTCACGTTGCCTATCTGGTATCCGGCATCAAGGATATCGCGAATATCCAGCCCCATCACGCCGCATTCGACCTCCCCGACGGCACACATATCGAAGGGGATTACATTTTCGGTGCGATCACCAATACGACGTCTGCGGGCGGAGTCATCAAGCTTCCTGCCGATCTGGTCTGTATGTCAGACGGTCAGCTTGAGCTTTTCCTCATCCATACCCCCAAGTCTGCGGCCGATCTGCAAAAGATCGCCTCGGCTCTTCTGGCTCAGGATTTTGACGGTTGTCCGTTGATTGAGCTTCACCATATCCGGTCTGTCAAGATACTTATGGACGAAAATTTGTCCTGGTCTCTGGATGGCGAGGAGGCTCAGGGTAGCAAGCGCATCGAGATCAAGTGCCTGGATAACGCTGTGCGGCTGAAAACCAATCCTTGAATCCGACGTATACTATATTGATTTCTTTTCGAATTTCCATATTTTTGGGACTTCCCAAAACCTCCTGCGGGGAGTATAATAGGGATATAACGTCTTGAAACAGAGAATCTCGGAAAGGAACCGCCATGGAACTGATCGTCATAACCCCCGGAAAGCTTAAGATCATGCTCACGCCTGATGACATGGTCAAATACGAGCTGGAGGATGTAAAAGAATGTGAGAACATCCGTACGGGCAAGGCTTTTCGCCGCATTTGTGAGGATGCTCGCGTTGCCGTTGGATTTGATACCGAGGGCGAGCGTCTGTTCGTTCAGTTTTATGCTTCCCGTGAAGGGGGCGGAGAGCTGTTCGTGACAAAGCTGGGACGAACGGATACTTCCGCTTTATCTTTCCCTGCACGAAACAATCAGCGTGACGGAGAAAAGACGCTCCTGGAACGCATCCATGCACTCCCCGAAGAAGAAAAGCAAAGTCCTGTCCGCTCGGTGTACTGCTTTCGCTTTGATACTCTGCGAGACCTTACACTGGCCTGTAAAGCAATCGTCATGCAAGGCTTCTTGGGTATTTCCGACGCCTACATATCCGAGGAGCCATGCTCTGGCTGGTATTTAACCTTATCTTCTCAATCGGAGGATGACATGTCCCTTTCTCGCGCCGTTGCATTGCTCGGTGAATTCGGAACCGCTCTCACCGAGCCCACGGCGACTCTGTTTCTGTCGGAGCACGCTCGCATTTTATGCGGCTGTCGCGCCGCGCAATTCTTCAATTTCTTCTAAAAAACTACTTCTAAAAAACGGACATTTCATTCGATTGTATTAAATTATTTTTTTGCCAATGATTCATGATAGGTTCACAATTGTGTGGTATGCTATAAAAAATCTATTTTAACCGTGTATGACGTCTCATACACATATGAACGGAGGAATCAATGCTTCAACTGAAGGGCATTCAAAAAACCTACGACATCGGCGATTCAAAAGTCCATGCATTAAATGGTGTAAGTATCGACTTTCGCGAAAGCGAATTCGTATCCATCCTGGGGCCTTCCGGATGCGGTAAGACGACTCTGCTCAACATCGTAGGCGGACTGGATCGCTACAGCGAGGGCGATCTGCTGATTAACGGAAAATCAACCGAGAATTTCAAGGATCGTGATTGGGATACCTACCGCAACCACAGCGTCGGCTTCGTGTTCCAGAGCTATAATCTCATTCCTCACCAGACGGTGCTGGCGAACGTTGAGCTGGCGTTGACGCTTTCGGGTGTCACCAAGGCGGAGCGACGCCGCAGGGCTGTTGAGGCTCTGGAAAAGGTCGGCCTTGGTGACCAGCTCAAGAAGAAGCCCAACCAGATGTCCGGCGGTCAGATGCAGCGCGTCGCCATTGCCCGTGCCATCGTCAACGATCCGGATATACTGCTTGCAGACGAGCCTACTGGTGCCTTGGACACGGCTACCTCGGTACAGATCATGGAGATCCTCAAGGAGCTGGCGCAGGATAAATTGGTTATCATGGTCACCCACAATCCCGAGCTGGCCGAACAATATTCCACCCGTATTGTAAAGCTTCGGGACGGGCAGGTAATCGATGATTCCATGCCCTTTACAGCCCCCGCCGCCAAGGAAGAGGTAGTCCGGAAAACGGACGTCAAGAAGGGCAAAAAAACCTCCATGTCCTTTTTCACCGCTCTCAACCTTTCCCTGAATAATCTCATGACCAAGAAGGGGCGCACCTTTATGACCTCCTTTGCGGGGTCCATCGGTATCATCGGTATCGCCCTGATCCTGGCTCTGTCCAACGGTATCAACATTTTCATCGCCACGGTACAGGAGGATACCCTTTCTACCTTCCCGCTCACCATCAATCGGGTGACGCAGGACTACCAATCCATGCTGTCCTCCATGATGCAGGTGGCGGAGGAATCGGATATCGAGATCGACGATAACAAGATCTACGTTGACGACTCCATGGGTACCATGATGCAGGCCATGTCGGCTACCGTCGAGAACGATCTGGTCAGCTTCAAGGCTTATATCGACGAGCACTACGACGAGCTGGAGCCCTACCTCACCGCCATTAAGTACACCTATAGCTTCGATCTACAGATCTTTTCGGGTGACGGAAAGGTACAGGTCAATCCCACCTCTATCTTCGACTACATGGGTGACTCCTTCGCGGGTATGAGCGATCTCATGAATCTTTCGGGTATGGGTAATGCATTCAGCGTCATGTCCGAGATGATCGACAATCACGACCTTTTGGAGCAGCAGTACGAGCTGGTAGGCGAGGAGAGCCGGTGGCCAGAAAATGCCAATGAGGTGGTTTTGGTTATCGGACAGAACAATCAGATCTCCAAGATGACCCTGTATATGCTGGGCGTTCTTCCCATGGAAGAGATCGAGGAGATTTTGAATGATCTCTTCATCAACGGCGAATACGAGTCCTCGCATATGGAGGCCTACGACCTGGACGATTTCCTGGGCATGGAATTCCGGATGCTCAATACCTCGGATTTCTTTGAAAAGACCAATCTCACTTATAAGGTTGACGGTGTGACCTACAATACCTGGCGTGATATCCGTGATCTGCCCGGTTGGGATGACAGACAGGCTGATTTCGTCACCGAAAACGGCACTACACTCCGTATTTCGGGCATCATCCGTCCCCGTGAGGGCGTTTCTGCCACCTCCATTTCGGGAGCCATCGGCTACACCAAGGAGCTGACAGACCTCATCCTCACCATGAACACCGAAAGCGAAGTCATTTCTCAACAAAAGGCAACCCCCAATAACAACATCCTCAACGGCGAGAGCTTTGAGCGTATCCCCTACACCATCGAGAATATCGACGAGCTGATCGAGAAGGTAGGCCCTGCCAACATGGCGACCTTCTACAGCTACATGACAATGATGATCCGAAGCAACGAGGAGTATGCTTCCATGCTGGAGGTCACACCCGAAAGCTTCCCCATGTTCCTGGCAACCATGGAGGACAAGGCGCAGGCTGAGACCATCTCCGCTATGCTGACCAAGGCTCAAGAGAATCTGGCCGTCAGCCAGGATCCCACGGCCGGCATGGCCATGCCCATGCTTCTCGGCCTGCTGAAGAGCATTCCCGGCGGACTCTCTACGGTGGATTTCACAGCGGACAATCTGGTGGAGCTTCTGCCCCTTATGTCCATGGAACAGATCATGGTGCTCATGACAGGTGTTGAGGCTAACGAACAGATGCCCATGGCGATTCCCGGTCTTGTCACCCTCTGCGGCGAAGAATTCATGACCGAGCTGTATGCCGACATGAACGCCTCTATGACCGACTGGCATATCAACGACAAAACCTTCTCCTTGCTTCTGAATCCCATTGTCGAGGCCGATAAGGAACAGCCCGACGAGGACAAGAAGATGTTCCCCATGATCGAGCAGGCACTTTACGATCTGCTTCCCGAGAAGGATGCTACCTACGATTCCATCCTCCGCGTATTAGGCGATGCTGAGTTGGCCGATCCTGCTTCCATCAACTTCTATGCGAAGGATTTTGAATCCAAGGACGCCATTCAGAAGTTCATAACCGACTACAATAACGCCGCCGAGAACGAAACCGATAAGCTCCGTTATACCGATACCGTCGGTCTGCTGATGTCCTCGGTCACCACCATCATCAACGCCATTTCCTACGTGCTGATCGCATTCGTGTCCATCTCGCTGGTGGTTTCCTCCATTATGATCGGGATCATCACCTATATTTCTGTGCTTGAGCGCACCAAGGAGATCGGTATTCTCCGCGCTATGGGTGCTTCCAAGAAGGATATTCGCCGCGTGTTCAACGCCGAGACCCTGATTATCGGTCTGGCGGCCGGTATCATCGGTATCGTCTTCACCATCATCATTTGTATCCCCGCTTCTGCCATCGTGCAGTACGCTACAGGTATTCCCACCATCCGCGCTGTCCTGCCTTGGCTGGGAGCCGTCATTTTGATCGTCATCTCCACGGTGCTGACCATGATCTCGGGTCTGCTTCCCGCCGGAAGCGCATCCCGCAAGGATCCCGTGATCGCTCTGAGAACCGAGTAAATCACGATTCAAAAACAAATTCCGCAGACCTCGGTTCGGGGTCTGCGGAATTTGTTATAGGGATAATTCAAGGGCTTACTTCTCTTTCTTCTTGCGAAGCACCCCCAAAGCGGTGGCCAGTACGGCGGTGAGCATCCCGCCTGCGATGGTAACGGAAGAGCCGCAGCCCTTTCCTTCGGTGGGCTCGGTGTCAGGGATCGAAGTAACGAAATCGGGGTTCACGGGTGTGGATTCGGAGGCGGTAGTGTCCGTGGGAACTTCGTCCGCGGGAGTGGTCTCGGCTGTGGCCTCACCGGTCTCGTTCTCTGCGGGGAGGGTCACCTCGTCCACGTTGGAGAGGACGGTGAAGGAGTAGGCGGGGATGGTTACGGTATAGCCGCCGTCCTTAGCTGCTATGGCCTTGGTGGCGGGGATCATTTGGTTTGTATTATCGGTGGGGAGGGCGGTCTCGGAGAAAAGATAGAGGTTCATCTTCTCTGAGAAGGAGGCGTTGACCTTGACTGTCTGCTCAGCATCGGAACGGTTGACGGTGATGATCGAGTACTTTCCGTCCGGAGACTTGACGGCAATACAGTCGATAAGACTGTCCTTCTCGCCTCGGACAGGATAAATCTCAGAACCAAAGGGGATATAGTTGCAGAGCAAGCCCCAGGCGTAGTAGGTGGGACGGTATTTCCATACACCGTCGGTCTTGTAGCCAATGAGGCCCGTCTCCATCAGACCGCCGTTATCGCCGCCTTGATCGTTGATGTAGTAGTACACGTCGTGGAGACCCCAATAGGAAAGACCGGCCGCGCCAGAGGAAAGCGCATTGACGGCGGTTGCGGCCAAATACAGTCCGCGTCCATAGGTCTCTACAGACTCAGCGTAGTAAGCCCCCACGCCGGTACCGTCACCGAACTCACCCATGAAGAAAGGCTTATCCTGCCCAAATTGGGTTCTGGCCGAAACAAACTCGTTGACAAGCTGATCCAGGTAAGGCGTATCGTGCGTCCAGGCGTAGTTGTGAGAATCAAAGGCATCGCAGACGTCCACGAGCTCGGTATAGCTGGAGCAGAACCAGCCAAGACTCTGCGCATCGTCCGAACCCACCAGTCGGATATCCTGAAGACCATGATCGTCCAGGCGCTTGCGGATCGTCTTATAGCACTCGACGTAGTAACCGAAATCCACCGCGCCTCCTTCCACGTGGAAGGCATAGCTGGGCTCGTTCATGAGAATGACGTTATAGATACAGTCGTACTTCAATTCATTCTTGACGTATTCAATAAACCATACGATATTCTCTGCGATCTCGTCCTTGTTATTCGGGGCAGATATCCAGTCGTTACAGTTGGGAAACGCAAGCCATGAGCCTGCCGCCGCGCCCCACCAGGTAAGAGTGACCTTGATTCCCAGCTCATGGCAGACCTTGAGGTATGCTACGGTCGTCTTGATCTCGTCGCTTTCCAGCTTGAAGCCGGCTTGCGCATATGCAAGGGGGTCGTCATTATCGTTCACGGGCTCAAACCACTCGGGCATAATCATCATGCGGACGGCGTGAAGTCCCAGCTTTTCCATATTCTCTTTCATAAGAGCGAGGTCATCCTCGGTTACTCCCTTTTCCTGGTTGCAGGGCAGAAGAAGCTTGGGATCCCATTCACAGGAGAGCGCATCCACGGTAAATTTATTGGGCGTATCGTTGACCGTCAGCTCGTAGGTCTTGGATTCGGCGGGCTCACGGATAATCTCCTTGATCTCTACGTTGTCTACGTAGACCGTGCCCGTTGAGAACCACAGGCGGGGACCAGCCGAGGCAGCTGCGCAATTCTCGTTACTGATGGTAAAGATGAAGGTCACGGTAGACCAATCCGACGACGTTCCGAAGCGGGGGGAGGAAGCCACCTCGCCGATATTATTCCCGGCCGCATCGTACATAGTCATGCCCAGAATAAAGCCCGAGCCCTCGGTTGAGACATTCTCGCATCTGACGTCAGCCGTCATGATGTAGGTCTTACCCTTTTTCAGACCCGTCATCTGGTATACGCTGGCGGCGACCTGCTTGGTGTTCTGAATTTTCAGACAGCCGGTTCCGTTTACACCTTCGTCCTTTGCGTGTGAAAAGGAGCAGCCCGAAGGATCGTTGGACCAGGTACTCCAGCCCGTAATACCGCGATCCATGCTTCCGTTCTGAAACAGCGGCCTTGAAGCGGCCGTTACCGAGAGCGGCAAAGCGGCACCCATGCACAGACAAATACCGAGCAAAGCACAGATAAAGCGTTTTTTCATAATGATTGACCTCCCGATGATATGTTTGCGGATATTTCCGTATAGATTGTATCATGTTTTTGCTCTTCTGTCAAGATTCATTTCGTAAACGCAAAAATTAATTCGTCAAATTGCACAAAACTTCGCAAACCTCTTGAAAAGTTCACGTTTTTTTGTTATAATACCTATGATTCCCCACCCGTGTACGGTGGATGAGAAAGGACGAACCAATATGAATTCGAAAAAGAAAAAGCTCGTAACCGTGCTGGCCGTCATTTTGGCGTTGCTCATGGTTGTGTCTGTGGCAACCTTGACCTTTACCATGATTATCAGTGCTCTTACGGCCAAAGCAGAGGACGGTGAGGGGCAGCCCTCCTATACCCCCGAGGATGATCTTTACGAGGGTACTCTTAAGATGGAGACCTCAGCAGACGGAAAAAACGTCACCATCTCCTATCAGGTCGGTGAGGAGACCGTATCCTACACAGTTCCCAACAATTACAACTATACCATGGGCGGTTACGCCGCCACCGACGATCTCGACCGTACCATGTATACCTCCACCGACGTGGGTGCCTATGGCTCCACCGGTGAAAAGTACGTCGGCCTGTTCTACTTCCTGTGGCAGGGCGAGCACGGCGACAGCGGTATTTTTGATCTTCAGAAGATCATTGACGAGGTCGGTGTTGAGGCCGCAGGCTCCACCAATTGCGGTAAGTACGGCCCCGTCGGTGCCATGCACTGGTTCGCAGAGCCCCTGTACGGCTACTACTACGCGAATGACGCTTGGGTACACCGTAAGCACGCCGAGCTTTTGACCCAGGCCAACATCGACTTTCTGTACTTTGATACGACCAACGGATACGCTTATCTGCACAACGCCAAGAGCCTTATGAAGTGTCTGCATGAGCTCAACGAGCAGGGCTTCGACGCCCCCCAGGTGGTGTTCTACACCAATTCCTCGGCTGAGAACGTCATTCGTCAGGTCTATAACGACATTTACAGCAAGGGTCTGTACGAGGATACCTGGTTCAAGATCAACGGCAAGCCCGTTATCATCGGCCCCATGGAAGCCAACATCAATGATTTTTTCACCATGAAGCAGAACCAGTGGCCCACCGAGAACTCCAAGCTGAACGGCTGGCCTTGGATGGACTTCCAGTGGCCCTCCCGCCTGTTCCGCTCTGCCTACGACTTCGACGGTGCTGCTATCAGCGTATCCATCGCTCAGCACAGCGGTACCGTAGCCTTCTCGGATTCTTCCCTTTATAACAATCACACCAACCGCGGACGCTCCTTCTGGGCTGAGAAGCGCTCCACCGATCAGATCCTCCAGCAACGCTACGATGAGTGGAAGGCTGATCCTTCCCTCACCAATCAGGGTCTCAATTTCCAGGCACAGTTTGACCGTGCCATCGATTCCAAGGCCATGTACATCCTTGTCACGGGCTGGAACGAGTGGGTCGCCCAGCGGCAGCCCACCGATGGTGGCCGTATCTGGTTCGTGGACACCGCCTCCATGGAATTCTCCCGCGACTCCGAAATGATGCGCGGCGGTTACTTCGACAACTACTACATCCAGCTTTCCTATAACGTCCAGAAGGCCAAGGGCGCTGCTCCCGTCGTTGTGCAGGACGCACGCAATCCCATTGATGTGGCCGGTGCGTTCACCCAGTGGGATGCCGTACAGTTTACCTATCACGATGCTCAGGGTGACACCGTTGACCGTAACGCTACCGGCTTTGGCCGCACCAAGTATACAAACGATACAGGCCGTAACGATATCGTTTCGTCTAAGGTCACCGCTGATACCAAGAACCTGTACTTCTACGTCGAAACCGCAGAAGCCATTACTGCATATGATAATAATTCCTCCTGGATGAAGCTCTATGTGGATATGGACAGCAACGGGAACACCGGCTGGTACGGCTATGACTTCATCATCAATAACGAGGTGAAGGCTGACGGTACCACCACCGTTGCTAAGTACAACGGTACGGACGGCAAGTACGGCTTTGAAAACGCCGGCGAGGTCTCCTTCAAGGTCGATGGCAACAAGATGATGATTGCCGTTCCTCAGGAGCTTTTGGGCGTCAAGGATGCCTACAAGGAGCTTTGCTTCCAGTTCAAGTGGGCTGACAGCGACACCTCCTACGACGAGATGGAGGACTTCTACTGCGACGGTGACGTGGCTCCCCTGGGTCGTATGAACTACGTGTTCCAGAACTACATCCCCGGTGTAACCGACATCACCTATCCTTGGGATACCGAGCCCCCCACGGATCCTGTTACTGAGCCTGCTACCGAAGAGCCTACGGAGGCTCCCACCGCGTCCTCTGAAACTGTTGCCTCCACTGAAACCGAATCGTCCGGCTCCGGTTGTACGGGTACCATTGCCGTTGGATGCCTTGGCCTTCTGGCCGTAATTTCCTCCATCGTTTTCTTCAAGCGCGAGGACTGATCTTCGATTGAAGGATAATTTCGAAAGGAACTATTTGATCTATGAAAAACAGCTATAAACGGGCTGTTGCTTCCCTGCTCTGCGCCTCCCTTTTGGGAGGCGCGGCGTTTATGTCGGGATGCGCAACCAAACTTTCACGATCCGATAATCCAGCTATGAACAATCCATCCTATTCTCTCCAAATGCTCGCTTCAGAAAAGCCCAAGGTAAACTCTACCGTCCCCATCTCCTACATGGATCTGACCGCCTACTACGGCTTTGCAGGAACCTGTAACGTGACCGTTCAAGTTACGGAGGGGTCTCACACAACCTTCACAGCTACCGCTGACGATCCGATCTGCAATCTGTATACCCCCGACTTCAAGCCATCGGAATGCAAGTCTGTGGCCATCATCTACCGCACGAACATGGATAAGGACGGCGAGCTGTACGCCAACCGTTCGGACGGAGTCCAGATGGGACAGCCCGGCGGGGTTCAGATCTGGCGTTGGATTCCTACTGAAGAATTCACAAAGATCGCCGTTGTCTGTGAGGCTTGGAAAGACGTTGACCCCTCGGTTTCCTTCACAGGCTGGCGGTTCGACCCGCTGAACCCGAAGATCAACGAGGGAGATTCCATCGATATCCGTTGTATTGCCTTCTTTGACACAGAGGACGGTGCCGAGGGATTCGACTACGATGAGTATCAAAGGCTCCTTGCATGGGAAAAAGAAAATGCGGCCGAAGGCGACGGAGATGAGCTTGAGACCGGCGCAACCGTGGACTGGGCCGATCCTGTCTACAAGGACATGGAATCCATCCCCGAGGATACGCGCGCAGGATCGCTGACCTTTACTGAGTCGGATGACGGCAGTACCGTTACGATTTCGTACAAGGTAAACGGAGAAGCCAAATCCTACACGGTGCCCAACAACACCATCAACCGTTTTGGCGGCTACGCGGGTACAGACGATTTGGGAAGGTCGCTCTACAACGCCGGTGACGTAGGCGTCATCGGGGACAACGGAGAGCATTACGTAGGTCTTTTCTACTTCCTGTGGCTGGGTAAGCATCCGCCCACGGATAAAGTTTACAATCTTCAGGAAATACTTGACTCCCTGCCTCGCGAGGATTGGGGAAAGCTCTCCACGGGCAAATACGGTAAGGTTGGAGAGTTTCACTTTGCCGGCGAACCGCTTTACGGTTATTATTTCATCAACGACGAGTGGGTGCTCCGCAAGCACATGGAGCTGCTCACCAATGCGGGGGTAGATTTCCTGTTTTTTGACACCACAAATAACTTTACCTATGCCGACACGGCTCTCAAGATCATGAAGATCCTGCACGAGCTGAACGAGCAGGGGTACAGTGCCCCCAAGGTGACCTTCTACACCAATACGGACGCTACTATCCGTATCAACAGCCTGTATACCGAAATTTACGCACAGAACCGCTATCCAGACACCTGGCTCATGATCGATGGCAAGCCCGTTATGATCGGTCCCAAGGATGCTAATGTGAACGATTTCTTCACCATGAAGATGAATCAGTGGCCTACCGAGCCTGTGAATCACGTTAATGCCTGGCCTTGGATGGACGGAGATCGTCCGCAGAGTATATTCAAGGACGAAAAGGGCAAGAAGTCTGCCATTAACGTTTCGGTGGCGCAGCACAGAAGCACGTGGCGCTTCAGCGATTCTCTGTACGACGTACAGGATCGCGGGAATCTGGGGCGCTCCTATGGCGAGACAAAGCTCAACGAGAACCTGATCGACAGCTATTATAAGGCTATTGAAGAGAATCCGGATCTCTACAAGCAGGGGTTGAATTTCCAGGCACAATGGGATATGGCCCACCGTTTTGACGTTCCCTACGTCCTGGTCACAGGCTGGAACGAATGGATCGCCGCCAGACAGAACACTTCCGAGGAATATGCACATTTTGTGGATCTTGCTTCTGTTGAATTCTCCCGCGACATTGAGATGATGAAGGGCGGTTATTTCGATAATTACTATATGCAACTGGCCTACAACATCCAAAAGCTCAAGGGCGCGGCACCGATCATTTTGCAGGATGCCCGTAATCCCATCAATGTAACGGGCGACTTCTCACAATGGGATACCGTTACCGTCACCTATACCGATCCCGTTCGTGACTGTCTGGAGCGCGACTATCAAGGCTACGGAAACGTGACTTATACCGACAAAACCGGCCGCAATGACTTCACAGGGTTCAAGATCACCCATGACACCAAGAACATCTATTTCTACGCTGAAACCCGTTTCGACATCACCAAGCCCGACGCGGCTTCCTCCTGGATGCAGCTGTTCATTGATGTCGATCAGAACGCTTCCACAGGGTGGTATGGCTACGACTTCATCGTCAACTATGCCGCCAAGGATGAGTTCACCACCACCGTGGCTCGGTACAACGGTACAGACGGCTCCTTCTCCTTTGAAACGGTTGGTGAGGTCTCCTACCGCGTGAGCGGCAACCGGATGATGATCGCGGTACCTCTGGAGATGTTGGGCGTTACCCATTGCGATTATATGAACTTCCACTTTAAATGGGTGGACAGCACTTCCGTCGTCAACACTATGGAGCAGTTCTATACCGAAGGCGACATAGCTCCCTTGGGGCGCATGAATTACATTTTCAATACGGTGCTTCCCGGTAGCGTACCGCCTCCTGAACAGGAGACTACGGAGAATACCGATGCCATTGTACCCGACGAAACCGTCGAACAGACCGAAACGATTGGCGAAGCGCAGACAAATGAGCCCGCCAAGGGCTGCGGCTCGAGCCTTCTGAACGCTCTTATGCCGATTCTCGGTTTGGCCGCTCTGCCCCTTCTCAAGAAAAAGGAACGCACTTGAACACTCTCCGCCCGTAGCTTTGGTTACGGGCGGCTTCTTCTTTCACTTTCTTTCTTGTGATTTCTCTTTTGTTTTCTTCGAAACCTATTGACGAAATCAGTCACAAGTGGTATAATGAAGTATCTGTTTTTTATTCGGAGGTATTGATATGAAAGCAGTCACTTTGTACGACAAGGGGATGTATTTAATCAACGGAGTCCCCGCAGAGACCGCATCTGTTTCCATGGACGAAGCAAGAAGCGGTACCATCGCTTACTCCATTCTTTCTGCCCACAACGTTTCGGGCAATATGGACAAGCTCCAAATCAAATTTGACGCATTGGTGTCTCATGATATTACCTACGTCGGCATCATCCAGACGGCACGCGCCAGCGGCCTCAAGGAATTCCCCATTCCTTATGCCATGACCAACTGCCACAACAGCCTTTGCGCCGTGGGCGGTACCATCAACGAGGACGATCACGTCTTCGGTCTCTCCGCCGCCAAGAAGTACGGCGGTATCTACGTCCCCGCCAACCAATCGGTCATCCACTCCTACGCTCGCGAGGAGCTGGCAGGATGCGGTAAGATGATCCTGGGCTCGGATTCCCATACCCGCTACGGCGCCTTGGGTACCATGGGCGTTGGCGAGGGCGGACCTGAACTGGTCAAGCAGCTTTTGAAGAATACGTATGACGTGAACCGCCCCGAGGTGGTCATGGTCTACCTACACGGTACACCCAAGAAGGGCATTGGTCCCCACGACGTGGCTCTGGCTCTGGTGGGCGCGACCTTTGGCAGCGGCTTTGTCAAGAACAAGGTGCTGGAGTTCGTGGGCCCCGGTGTTGGCGAGCTTTCCATCGATTTCCGCAACGGCATCGACGTCATGACCACCGAGACCACCTGCCTGTCCTCCATCTGGGTCACCGACGAGGTCACCAAGAAGCACTTTGAGGTTCACGGCCGTCCCGCCGACTTCCGCGAGCTCAAGCCCGCCGAGGTGGCTTACTACGACTCCATGATCGACATCGACCTCGGTGAGATGGAATCCATGATCGCTCTGCCCTTCCATCCCTCCAACGTCTACACCATCCACGATTTCGTGGCAAACGCCAAAGAGATCCTCGCCTCGGTTGAGGCCGAGGCCGCCGCCAAGTTCAAGAAGGCCAAGCTGGATCTGGTGAGCAAGGTGCAGGCTGACGGTTCAGTCCTTGCGGATCAGGGCATCATCGCGGGCTGTGCCGGCGGTATGTTCGACTCCATCGACGAGGCCGCCGCGATCCTGCGGGATCACGATACGGGCAACGGTTACTTCAATCTGTCCGTATATCCTACGTCTGTCCCCGTGTCTCTGGAGCTGACCCGTATCGGTGTCACCGCCGACCTGCTCTCGTCGGGTGCTGTCATCAAGCCCTCCTTCTGCGGCCCCTGCTTCGGTGCGGGCGACGTCCCTGCCAACAACGGTCTGTCCCTCCGCCACACCACCCGTAACTTCCCCAACCGTGAGGGCTCCAAGCCCGGCGAGGGTCAGCTTTCGGGGGTGGCTCTGATGGATGCCCGCTCCATCGCCGCAACCGCAAGAAACGGCGGTATCATCACCGCCGCCACCGACATTGAATACAATTATACTCCTCACGAGTATCATTTCGATAAAAAAGTCTACGAAAAGCGGCTCTATTACGGCTACGGCAAGGCGGATCCTTCGGTGGACCTCATTCTTGGCCCCAACATCACCGATTGGCCCAAGCAGTACGCCCTCACTGAAAACATCCTCCTGGAGCTGGCGGCTGTCATTCACGATCCCGTCACCACTACCGACGAATTGATCCCTTCGGGCGAGACCTCGTCCTACCGCTCGAACCCCCTGCGCCTGTCTGAATTTGCCTTGTCCCGTCGTTGCCCCGACTACGTGGGCAATTCCAAGGCGGTAGCTAAACAGGAGGCAGACCGCCGCGAGGGTGTGGTGTCTGACAAGCTCCGCTCGGCTCTCTCTGCCGTGGGCAACGCCGACGAGCTGGTGCAAAACACCCAGTTCGGCTCCTGCGTGTTTGCCAACAAGCCCGGTGACGGCTCTGCCCGCGAGCAGGCGGCCTCCTGTCAGAAGGTGCTGGGTGGCTTCGGCAACATTTGTTATGAGTTTGCCACCAAGCGCTACCGCTCCAACTGCATCAACTGGGGCATCCTCCCGTTCACGCTGGACAAGGATACACCCTTTGAGTACGCGGTCGGCGACTGTATTTTCATCCCCGGTATTCGCAAGGCCGTGGAGCTGGGTATTGAGACCATCCCTGCTAAGGTGGTTCGCGCCAATGGCGCAGTCGAGGATATCACCCTGTATCTGAAGGGTCTGACTTCTGATGAGAAGGAGATCATTCTGGACGGTTGTCTGATGAATTACTACGCGAAGAGGATGGATTGAGAACGGAAGAATTGCGGTTTATCGAACGGTTGGGTCTCCTCGTGAGCCTTCCCCTTGAAGGGAAGGTGGCGGCGCAACCGACGGATGAGGTGTAGCCGCAGCAGCGACGTTTCTCCTTTGCCCGGTAATGGAAATTTGCTCAAGTGTACCACCTCATCACCCGCTTTGCGGGAATTTCGGCCGCTTGCGGCATCTCATGGAGAAGCCTTTCGTAGAGGAAACCCACCCCGCCAGCAAACCCAAATTTCAAACTTTACTTCTCTAACTTCCCCCCGAAAGGAGCATCATTATGTACAACGGCACCTACAAGCTCGGCATCAACCTCATGGGCGGTACGGGTCTTTCGGTTGACGACCACGTTTCCATGCTGAAACGCATTGGCTGGGACGGCTTCTTCACGGGCTGGAACCGTGAAAAGCTCCCGGAATTTGCCGCCGCCGCCCAAAAGCATAATATGATCTATCAGTCTATCCATGCTCCTTTTACCCAAGCCCGCTATCTTTGGGACGAGGGGGAGTTGGGCGAACAAGTGGCCGCCGATCTGATCGAGTGCGTTCGCGATTGCGCCGCTTACAGCATTCCCGTCATGGTCATCCACCCCTTCATTGGCTTTGGGGAACACACCCCGACTGAAGCAGGGCTCAGAAACTTCGGCAAGATCGTATCTGCCGCTGACTCGTTGGGGGTTCGGCTTGGATTTGAGAACGTGGAGGGCGAAGAGTATTTAGCCGCTATTTTCAAGGCGTTTGCGGGGCATCCTTCCCTTGGCTTTTGCCTGGATACGGGTCATGAGCTCTGCTACAACCGCGGCAGGGATATGCTGGCGGAGTACGGTCATGCCCTTTGCCACACGCACTTTAACGATAACGTCGGAGTTACGGGCGAGGACATATTCTGGACCGACGATCTTCACTTGGTTATGGGTGACGGGATCGCCGACTGGGCGGATATCATGCGGCGCATCCGTAACACGGACTACGAAGGTCCTCTCATGTGCGAGCTGACCTTCGCCAACAAGCCCGGGAAGAATACCCATGATGGGTATTCGGCTATGGGGCACGAGCGATTCTACTCATTCGCCCTGGAGCGAATGAGGCGTATTGCACAAATGTAATTTCAAACAATCATATTTTCCAAGGATTCGGAGGTAATGAACATGGAAAAGATCAAAATGACAACCCCCCTCGTCGAGATGGACGGGGACGAAATGACCAGAATCCTCTGGCAGATCATCAAAGAAGAGCTGCTCCTGCCCTTCGTGGACCTCAAGACCGAGTATTACGATCTCGGCCTTGTCAAGCGCGAGGAGACCAAGGATCAGATCACCATCGACGCGGCCAACGCCAACAAGAAGTACGGCGTTGCGGTCAAGTGCGCTACCATCACGCCGAACAGGCAGAGGGTGGAGGAGTACAACCTCTCCGAGATGTGGAAGTCCCCCAACGGCACCATCCGCGCCATTCTGGACGGTACGGTGTTCCGCGCTCCCATCCTCATCGACTCCATTCGCCCCGTTGTGCGCAACTGGAAGAAGCCCATCACCATCGCCCGCCATGCTTACGGTGACGTCTACAAGTGCACCGAGTACCGTGTCCCCTCCGAAGGTAAAGCCGAACTGGTCTTCACCGACGCGGAGGGCAACGAGACCTTCCGCAAAACCGTTTACGATTTTGAGTGCCCCGGTGTTCTCCAGGGCTCCTACAACAAGGACTCATCCATCCGCTCCTTCGCCCATTCCTGTTTCCAGTATGCCATTGACACCAAGCAGGAGCTGTGGTTCTCTACCAAGGATACCATCTCCAAGCAGTATGACCAGACCTTCAAGCTCATCTTCCAGGAGATCTATGATGAGTGCTACAAGGAGAAATTCGAAGAACTGGGCATCCGTTATTTCTACACCCTCATTGACGACGCCGTGGCTCGTGTGATCCGCTCCGAGGGCGGCTTTATCTGGGCCTGCAAGAACTATGACGGCGATGTGATGTCCGACATGGTTTCCACCGCCTTCGGCTCTTTGGCCATGATGACATCAGTCCTGGTCTCCCCCGACGGCAATTACGAGTACGAGGCCGCCCACGGCACCGTCACCCAACACTACTACCGCTATCTAAGAGGCGAGGAGACCTCCACCAACCCCATGGCCACCATATTTGCATGGACGGGTGCGCTCCGCAAGAGAGGCGAGCTGGATAATCTCCCCGACCTGGTTTCCTTTGCAGATAAGCTGGAGGCCGCTTGCATCAAGACTCTGGACGACGGCATTATGACCAAGGATCTCACAGGTCTGGTCATTCCCGAGGAGAAGGCAAATGTCAAAGCTGTCAATTCCAAGGAGTTCATCGCCGCCATTCGAGAGCGGCTGGAGGCTTCACTCGCTTGATTTCACTACCCTGCATCTTATCTCGTTCTTCTCCGTATGGATATCTGAAAGAGCACATACTGCACTCGACAATCATTTTTTGCATTCTCCGCACCTCCTTCCGGTTGGTGCGGAGTTTTCTTTTCCCTTTCTGAGCTTTTTTCGGAAAACCTCTTGCAATTCTCGCTGAAATGGTATATAATATAATAGATTATGCTATTCCATAAAAGACAGGAGATACATACATGAAACTTGGTATCGTCGGACTCCCTAACGTAGGTAAGTCCACCCTTTTTAACGCTCTGACCAATGCGGGTGCTGAATCCGCCAACTATCCCTTCTGCACCATCGAGCCCAACGTAGGCGTGGTGGCCGTGCCCGACCCCCGTATGGACAAGCTGGCTGAGATGCACAATCCTGAGAAGTACACCCCTGCCGTCATTGAGTTCGTGGACATTGCGGGTCTGGTACGCGGTGCTTCTCAGGGCGAGGGTCTTGGCAATAAGTTCCTCTCCCACATCCGTGAGGTGGACGCCATTTTACACGTGGTACGTTGCTTTGAGGATTCCAACATCGTTCATGTAGACGGCAAGGTGGATCCTCTGCGCGACGTGGAGACCATTAACATGGAGCTGGTGCTGGCCGACATGGAGATTATGGAGCGCAAGCTGAACAATGCTCGTAAGATTCTCAAGGGCGACAAGACGGTAGCTGCCGATATTGCGGTCTACGAGCGGGTCATGAAGGCTCTGGAGGATGGTCAGTCTGCTCGCACGGTTGAGCTTTCCGACGACGAGCGTGAGCTCTTCCACGACACCCCTCTCATCACCATGAAGCCCGTGATCTACGTGGCCAACGTCTCCGAGGACGAGGCCAACGGTGACGTCAGCGGTAACGAAAGCTTCGGGAAGCTCAAGGAATTTGCCGACTCCGAGCACGCTGCCGTCATGCCCATCTGTGCTCAGATCGAGGCCGAGATCGCCCAGCTGGACGGTGAGGACAAGGAGATGTTCCTCTCGGATATGGGCATTGAGGAAGCAGGACTGGATCGCCTTATCCGCGCCAGCTACGCCCTCCTGGGCCTTATCAGCTACCTGACCGCAGGACCCAAGGAAGTGCGCGCCTGGACCATTGTCAAGGGCACCAAGGCTCCCCAGGCCGCCGGTAAGATCCACTCTGACTTTGAGCGGGGCTTCATCCGCGCAGAAGTCATTGCCTACGATGATCTCATGCGATTGGGCTCCATGACTGCCGCCAAGGAAGCGGGGCTGGTGCGAAGTGAGGGCAAGGAGTACGTCATGCAGGACGGCGATATCGTGCTGTTCCGCTTTAACGTCTGATCTGACCCGCAAAGGAGGAGATCCCCATGAAGCTGGCGACCCAAACCGGTGATTTCACCGCATATACCCGCTCCCAGACCGAATGCCTGCGCTATATCCGCGAAGCGGGCTTCCGCTATGCCGATTACTCCTTTGGTCACGATTATTCCACCCGTACGGGCGTCTACGGTCAGGATCACGACTCCTATTTTGACGAGATCAAACGCGCCGCTGATGAGATTGGCATCACCCTTGTACAGGCGCACGCCCCTATGGGTACCCCTCTGAAGGATCCCGACGGGCGATTCCTCGCCGACACGATACGTTGTGTAGATGCCTGCGGGGCGTGGGGCATCCCCAATCTGGTGGTCCATTCGGGCTATACCTCGGGACTTTCCAAAGAGGAGACCTTTGAGGCCAACAAGCACTTCTTCCTCCCCATACTGGAACGCGCCGAGAAATACGGAACGAATATTTTGGTGGAGAATTTCGACAGAATGTGCATCGACGGGATGTATTGGATCGATAACGCCACCGACCTTTTGGCCCTGATCGAGCTGGTCGATCATCCCCTGTTCCACGCCGTATGGGACGCGGGTCACGCCAATATGCAAGAGATGTCTCAAGACGCTGAGTTGCGCTTGCTGGGAGGTCACGTTCGCGCCCTGCATATTCAAGATAACTGCGGCGATCGCGATGCCCACTTGCTCCCCTTCCTCGGCACCATGAATCTGGACGCCGTGATGCACGGTCTGCTGGATATTGGTTATAACGGTTATTTTACCTTCGAAGTGGGCGGTATTTTCCGCGCCCCTGCGGAAAGGCGACCTTATCCCGCTGACGAGCGGCTGACTAAAGCTCCCTTGTCTCTCAAGCGAGCCGCCGAGCGATACCTATATGAGTTGGGAAGATGCGTGTTGGAGGCTTACGGGTGCTTTGAGGAATGATTTCCAACAATTCCACTATCACAAAATAAGGATACGAGCAAATGAGAATGAGAAAGAAGAAGCACGGTGCCGAGCGCATCGCCGCCTGTGCCGAGTTGTTAATTGAAGATACTTCCCTTCTGGCCTCCATTGGTGAAGATGGTAATTCCATTTTTTCCGAATCCCGCCCCGTTCATATGGAAATTGGTTGCGGAAAGGGGAATTTTGCGGTAGGGATGGCTGCTGCTCATCCCGAGTGGAATTTCATCGCCATGGAACGGGTTGCGGACGTTGCCTGCTGTGCGCTGGAGAAGGCGAAGGCTTCTGCCGAGGATCGCCCCGGTGATAATCTTCGTGTTCTGATCGGCAATGCCGAGCATCTGGGTGAGTGGGTACGCCCCCACAGCATTGCACGCATTTATTTGAATTTCTCCGACCCCTGGCCCAAAAAGGGCTATGCCAAGCGGAGACTCACCCATCGGAATTTCCTTGCACTGTATAAGAATATTCTGGTGGAAGGGGGCGAGCTCTACCTCAAAACCGACAACGAGGGGCTGTTCGATTTCAGCCTGGAGGAGTTTGAGGCCACGGGTCTGACCCTCCTGTTCTCCTCCCGCGACTTCCACAAGACTCCCGAGGCAGAGGGCAACATCATGACCGAGTACGAGGCTAATTTCTCGTCCCGGGGGATGCCCATTTACTGCGCACGGGTGAGGTTCTAATCCAACATACGAGATACCAGATATGCCGCTGAACGCCGTATCTCGTATCTCGTATTTTGCCCTCATTAAAAATTTCCGACAAGGAGGCTCCCATGTACTACCTTTACGTCCCCTACCACGGCCCCTCCTCCCGCCTCCCCGAGGCTTACGCCGATCTCACCACCGCCAAGGCCGCCGCTGACGAAAAATCCGTCTATGGCTACTGCGTCTGTAACGAGTCGGATGAGGGGGTCTACTCCCCCGTCGGCTCCTTTACTGCCTCCCACATCCTTTGGCACGCCAAGGATGTGGCCGACTATATGCGGATCCATGAGTATACCTACGGCGACGCCGACAAGAATCCTGCCCTTGATAAGTACTCAGAGAATCCCGAGAAGCTTACCTCCTGCGATCGCTTCTGCGGGTGGGTGCTCTGCGAGGCGGGCTACGTGGCCCATCAGCCCTCCCGCAAGGGTCTGCCGCTGTACTTCTCCCCCAATCTGGAGGAGTTCCTCATCAAATACGGCTTCACTCGCATCGAAGACGCCGCCGAGGTGCGCCCCGGGGATCTGATCTTTGAAGGCAATTCCCATCATTTCGGTCCCGAGCTTCCCGACAAGTACCGCGACTATCCCCGCCACGTTTTCATCAACGCGGGACCTGCCGAGGACGGTCTGTTCTACCGCTACGATTCGGGGTCGGATCAGCGTATCCGGTCGGTTCAGCCCATGATCGAGCGGCTGTCAAAGCCCGAACAGGGACGGCATTTCCGCTTCGCCTACCGCGCTCCCGCTTTGGAGGAAGTTACTCACATCAGCGCCCACGCCCTCTGCACCAACAACTGTGATGCTCTGGAGAAGGTCTCCCGTTGCGGTTGCTTCTACTGCGAGAGGATCTACGATCCTGCCGAGATCAAGAATTGGACCGACTTCGGAAAGACCGCCATGTGCGGCCATTGCGGTATTGATTCGGTGATCCCCGATACCGAGGAGTACCCTTTGACTCCCGAATTTTTGAAGAAGATGCGCGATTACTGGTTTTGATCGCGGATAGGAGCCAATTATGAGCAAGTCGAAGGTCTATTTTTCCCCTGTCATCTCCCCCGAGAAGGTGCTGGAGATGTATGAGATCCTGGGCGTGGATCTGCCCGGCAACGTGGCCGTCAAGGTCCATTCGGGCGAGAAGGGCAATCAGAACTTCCTCCGCCCCGACTTCTGGAAGCCTGTCATCGACCGCGTGGGCGGTACCGTGGTGGAGTGCAACACCGCCTATGAAGGGATGCGAAACACTACCGAGCGGCACCGCCAGCTCTTCCGTGAGCACGGCTGGATGGATTACTACAAGGTGGATCTTTTGGACGCCGAGGGGCCCGATCTGGTGCTGGATATCCCGGGCGGTAAGGTCATTCAGAAGAACTACGTGGGTAAGGATATCGAGAACTACGACTCCATGCCGGTGCTGTCCCACTTCAAGGGGCATCCTATGGGGGACTACGGCGGGGCCTTGAAGCAGCTGTCCATCGGTTGCGCATCCTCCTTTGGTAAGGCCTACATCCACGGCGCGGGAGATCCCGAGGCCTTCTGGACGGCGGAGCACAATCTGTTCTTGGAGTCCATGGCCGACGCCGCCTCCTCGGTGGTTGAGCTGTTCAAGGGGCAGATCGTGTATGTCAACGTCATGAAGAATATGTCTGTGGACTGCGACTGCTGTGCCGTAGCCGAGGATCCCTGCATTGCCGACATCGGTATCCTGGTCTCCACCGATCCCATCGCCATTGACCAGGCCTGCGTGGATCTGGTGTACGCTTGCTCGGATCCCGGCAAGCCTCACCTCATCGAGCGGATCGAGTCCCGCAACGGCGTGCATACCATCGAGGCCGCCACAGAGCTGGGGTTCGGGTCGCGGGAGTATGAGTTGATTACGGTATAATATCATGAACAACAAGTATTTTACGGTCTGCGGGCTCTTGCTCATAGACGGTCGTGTCCTTCTGGTGCGCCACACCTACGGCACCGCCAAGGATCGCATTCTGCTCCCAGGTGGATACGTCCATGACGGCGAGCTTCCCACCGCCGCGGCCGAGCGGGAAATCTTTGAGGAGACGGGAGTCTGCGCCCACGCCGATTCCCTCTTGGCCATGCAATTCAAGGATGACCAATGGTGCGCCGTGTTCCGCATGGAGTACCTGGAGGGTAAGCCCCGCTCCGACGGACATGAGAACAGCGAGGTATTGCTCCTTCCTCCCGAGGAGGCGGTGGCGCGCCCCGATATCACCAACATGAGCCGCGCCATCCTGAAGGCCTATTTGAAAGACGGCGGCGAGGGGCTTTGGCGGAGCGACTATATCGCTCCTTCGAGTGATACCGCACATTACGCTCTGTTTCAGAACGGCGGGTACGAGTACGATGCCAAGGCCGAGTGCGAGGGGGCGGTGGTCGCTTTGAACGAAGCGTTGACCGCAAAAGGATTTGCGAAGAACGGGAATCTGTTTTACCGTTACCGAGAGGGCAAGAAAGCCGCCGAGGTGATCGGTCTGCAACGGTCGCAGTTCAATTACGAGACGAGCTATTCCTTTACCTTGAACGTCGGTCTTGTGAAGGCAACCTCCTTCGGGGTCGAGAAGCTGACCGCCGCGCTGGTCAAGTCCGCGCCGCAAATGTATTTTGAACGGTCGGGGATTCTGTGCCACGGGTATGATCTGTGGTATACGTTCTCCTTGCAGGATCGGCATGGCGAGGAATACGTAAGGGATGTGATCCTACCCGATCTGGAAAGGATCGTTGTATATCTGGGATCACAGGCTTGAGAAAGAGGCTGCTTCGGCGGCCTCTTTTTCAAATTTGGGTTTGTCGAACTTGTTGGTTCGTGCTCCCCTTTACGAGTTGCCCTCTCACCCGCCTGCGGCGGGAGCTCCCCCAAAGGGGGAGCCTTTCGTACTAAATCCAACGAAATCCCGTTTCTCGACAAACGTTTTCTGCCGTTCTAAGGCTCCACCTCTGGGGGAGCTCCGCGGAGCGGTGAGAGGGATTTTTGGCGGGAGCAAGCCCCCGCCCTACGTTAAATAACAAACTCCCCGATAAGCCCAAATTTGATGTCCTTCCCTTTCCCCATAAATCGCCCTTTTTTCTCCCAAACCCCTTGCAAATCCCTCGGTTTTGTGCTACAATATATTATTATAAATCCTCCGCCTACGAAAGGAAATCCCATCATGACCTACCATTTTTCCGACAAGATCGCAAACCTCAAGCCCTCGGCGATCCGTGAGATCCTGAAAGCTCCCAAGGACGCTGATACCATCACCCTGGCTGCTGGCAACCCCGCCCCCGAGACTTTCCCAGTGGCGGATCTGGCCCGCTTTGCCGCTGATATTTTCGCAAACGATTCCACCACTGCCCTCCAGTACGGTGCCACCGACGGCTATGAGCCTCTCCGCCGCGCCGTAGCCGAGAGACAGAAGACGGTCTGGGGCATCGGCAAGTCCATCGCCGACGGCGACGGCTTCAACGATACCACCATCATCGTGTCGGGCGGTAACCAGGGTATTGAGCTGGCCGCTAAGGTCTTCTGCAACGAGGGTGACACCGTCATCTGCGAGAATCCCACCTTCATCGGCGGCCTCAACGCCTTCCGCTCCTGCGGCTACAATACCGTGGGCGTGCCCATTGAGGAGGACGGCATGAACGTGGAGGCTCTGGAGGAGACCATCAGAAACACCCCCAATGCCAAGCTTTTGTATATCATTCCTACCTTCCAAAATCCAGCGGGCATCACCACCTCTCTCTCCAAGCGCAAGGCTATCTACGAGGTATGCAAGAAGTACGGCCTTATGATCCTGGAGGATAATCCTTACGGTGAGCTCCGCTTTTCCGGTGAGGAGATTCCCACCATCAAGAGCTTTGACACCGAGGGGCTGGTCATCTACTGTTCTTCCTTCTCAAAGATCCTCTCGGCAGGTATGCGCGTGGGCTTTGTGGTAGCTCCCGAGGAAGTGGCCGCCAAAATGGTGGTGGCCAAGCAGTCCGAGGACGTTCACACCAACCAATTCTTCCAGATGCTCTGCTACAAGTTCATGACCGAGTGCGATCTGGACGCCCACATTTCCATGATCCGCCAAGTCTACGGCCGCAAGTGCCACCTCATGCTGGAGTGCCTGGAGAAGGAGCTACCTGCCGCTGTGAAGTTCACCCGTCCCGAGGGCGGATTGTTCATATGGGTCACACTTCCCGACGGCGTGGATGCTACGGCATTCCTTAAAGCTTGTATGGCCGAAAAGCTCATGATCGTCCCCGGCGCCACCTTCAATTGCGACGTAAGCCAGAGCTCCATGTCCTTCCGCTTGAATTATTCCACCCCTTCGGATCAACAGATTATCGAGGGCGTGGCGAGACTGGGTAAGGTCGCACGCGATTTCGTCAAATAATAGGAGACCAATATGTCCGACATAATCATCCGCCCTGCTGTTGCATCCGACATTCCCCGGTTGGAGGAGCTTTTATACCAAGTTCACGGTCTTCATGCCGAAGGGAGACCCGATCTGTTTATTCCAGGCTGCAAGAAATACAATGCCGATCAACTCCGCGCCATACTCGCGGACACCGAGCACACCCCTGTTTTTGCCGCTATTCTGGATGGGGTGCTGGCGGGATACTGCTTCTGCATCCGTCAGGTACAATCCGCCGCCTCGATGCAGAAGATCACCACCCTATACATCGACGATCTCTGTGTGGACGCCAATCTGCGCGGGCGAGGGATCGGGAAGGTGCTCTATGATTATGCGGTAGCCTATGCGCGGAAGAACGGCTACTACAACCTCACTCTGAATGTATGGGCCTGTAATCCTTCGGCCATGCGTTTCTATGAGAAATGTGGGCTATCGGTTCAAAAGATCGGTATGGAGCTTTTACTCTGAGCATTTCGAAGCAATCCCCTCTGTGCAAGCTCTTGACAAAACTGCGAGAATCTGATATACTGTAGTTACAAATTTAAGTATGGAGGTTTCCCCATGAAAAAAATCATCCACATCATCATCAGCATTGTGTACATCATCTGGGGCATCGGTGCCCCCCTGTCGCTGATCCGTCAGCTTACTGCTTTGGACTTCTCTTCTCTTCTTTCGATTGGCGCGCTGATCTCTGTGGCAACCGGCCTTATCATGCTCTTTGCCGGTATTTTCGGACTGCTTCGCATCAAGCCTTTGAAGCGTCGTCTCTTCGGTATCGTCATTCTGGTTCTGGCTCTCAGCGGTGTTGCCACCTCTTTGGTCGGCGGCGGTCTTTCCTGGCAGTCTGTCGTGCAGGCTCTTATGGCTTTGGCTTACATTATCTGGTAAATTTCGTTCGCCATGCATTCACCAACCGTTTCGATTGGCCGTCCCGCTTCCTTGATCGGCCGTCTTTCCCGAGAGATCGCTTGCTACGATTTGCTGGATTCTCTGTCTATCCCATACGAACATCTGGATCATGAGGCTCTCTTTACCATTGAAGCTTGCCACGAGGCCGATGCCGCGCTGAACGTGTGTATGTGCAAGAATCTGTTCCTCTGCAATCAAAACAAGACCAGGTTCTATCTCTTGCTCATGCCCGGTGAGAAGCGTTTTCAAACCAAGGTATTTTCGTCCTTAATCGGCTCTTCCCGTCTGAGCTTTGCTCCTGAGAGCTATCTCGAGGAGCTTTTAGGGTTGACGCCCGGATCGGTTACGGTTCTGGGTCTCATGAATGATGTGGAGGGCAAGGTCTCCCTCTACATGGATGCGGATCTTTTGAAGGAGGAGTACATGGGGTGCCATCCCTGTATCAACACCTCCAGCTTGAAGATTCGAACCGATGATCTTATCCAAAAGCTCTTGCCTGCTATGAGACATGGATACGAGGTCGTCGATCTCCCATGGAATTCTTAGCATAAGTAGAATAACCACCCTTCCGTTTTTGAGCGGGAGGGTGGTTTTTTGTGGATTCGATTTATTCGGCAAAGGTGAGCGTAAAGGTCACGCTGTTGGTCTCGGCCTGTTTATCTCCGCCGATGACCGAAACGACGATGGTTATGGTATCTCCCGCAGAGACCGTCATGCTGATGCTTTCAGCTCCGCCCGAAAAATCCGTTACCTGAGAGGTGGACAGGTTGTTCAGACTGATATTATTGATGGTATCGGCAGAGGAAACCGTCAGGGTTCCTGCGGAGTCAGCCGTCCAGCGGTAATAAATCATACCGTCCTGAGGCACGTGAGCCGTAATCGGGGTATCCAAGGATTCGATGACAATGGGATTGTCCATAGCACCGGGATCAGACAGGATGGCGATGGTTATTTCTCGATCCTCACTACCGGTATTGGTAACGGCAAAGAAAGAGGGATCACGGGGAGATTCGGTACTCATACGCACAGCGATCTTTCCTTCTTCATCGGGCTTGTAGGTGCTATTGTTGTAGAAAACCTCGGTATCTGGATCGGTCAGGAACAGCGTGCGGTTGTTGGCACCGAAAAGCGTGAAATGATAGGTCTCGCCGGAAGGGATCATTGTGGTGACACTGTCTTCGCTGACCACAAAAGGACGATCGACCGAGCCGTCGGGCTTATTGTTGCGTACCTCCAGGACAACGGGATCCATGCCTGTTTGAACGGTCAATGCCGTGTCAATACCCAGCACATATTCGGGCAGGACGTCAAAGCGAACCGTATAATCGCCTTCAGGCAGGGTTACGGTAACGGTGCCTTCGCTATCGGCAGTCAAGGTGGCTGACTCACCCTCCCCGCTGACGGGGAGAATGGTCAACACAGCCTCCGGCATGAGATTCCCGTCCTGATCCTTCACTGTCAGCTTTACGTTGATCTTTTCGGCGGGGGCAGCGGTTGGAGCTTCAGTGGTAGCTTCGGTAGAAACGGCTGTGGTCTCCTCTGTTGAGGGATCGGTAGTGTCTCCGCCGGTGCAGGCGGTCATAGCCAGAAGGCTGACCGCAAGGACGGAAATGAGCAGAATGCGGAATAGTTTCATAATTGGTTCCCTTTCTCTTACAAGGTCGATCAAGAGGCGATCAGGGGTTGTGCCGTGGCGAGGCCCGAGCACTTAAAGGTCATATTCATATCGGCGTCGATCTCGATCACAATATCACAGGCCGCACCGTCGGTCGTGGTGACGACCACACCGTCTGCGGCGGTGTAGTAGTAGCTGTATGTGCCCGTGGCATCCCCCATATTGTTGTCCTGGATACTCAGTACGCCATCGGTAAAGGTCAGAACGTACATACCTTCCATGATGAAATTGACGTTATAGATGCCATTAACAGCGGCGTTATCGACCGTTCCTGTGGGGATACGCTCCAGCTTGAGATCAATGGTATCCTCTGTGAGGGTCATGTATGCGGTAGTGGCGACCAGGAAGGTCACAGTCTCGCCCTTCGCGACGGTAAAGGTATAAGGCAGAGACAGGGACTCGGTCACACCCTCGCTCGAAATGTATACATCGGCGTTAGCCTCACCTGAAGCGGCCGAAAGAGTATAGGTGCCGTTAGCCGGTGCCGTGAAGGTCACGGTCGTTCCTGCACAGTAGAAGTTCTCAACGGTGACGCCAATGAGGTTATAGCCAATATTCAGTACAGACGATCCCACAGGTGTATTTCCGCTGCTTCCCGTGTAAGGATCGGTGACGGTAAACTCGATATCTGCGGCAGAGGTGCCGTTATAGACTACGATGAGGCTGTAGTACTCGCTGTAATTGGACACGGTATCTCCCGCATTCAAGAGCTGTCCGTTGTAGGAGATCAGCACGTCGGGGTTATTCCAGCTCAGAACATAGCTAACGTAGTAAGCAGGATCGGCACTTCCGCTCAGATGTACGATATACTCCTTATCGGGAATCATGGACTGGGTCTGGGTGCCCACGCTTAAATTGAATTCGTAGGCAATACGCTCAATCTGGACTTTGACGGTATCAGAGCCACTTGCAGACTGCACCATGTAGGTAATGGAGCCTGCGGCAGGCACAGATACTTGGATGGAGGTGTGCCATGTCTGACCGTTGTCCACACTGATCTGATCGCCTCCCGAGACCGAAAGAATGAAGTCGGAGGCTTCATATTCACTGATGTAGCTGTTGGTAGCACCCACCTGCGCACCATAGCCGTCTGCGCCCATTTGAGGGATGTATCCAAGGTATGCAACTGTGACGGTGTCGGTGATATCGTCGGTACCATCGTAGTCGTAGATATCCACCGTAACGTAGAGCACGAACTTATCGCCCTTTCTCATGTTCTGCTTGGTATAGGTGGAGCCACAGCTGTTCATAGTGGCGGTCGTTTCGTTCCAGATATAGAAACTGATGTAGGGATTCAAGGTCTGCACCATGTAGGAGCCGGCCTGGGATGCGGTTACCGAGATGGCAAAATAGGAGCCGTAGGGAGCCGTTACCGTATTGTCACCCTCGTTCAGGGGTACTGCCTCCATAGAGACAATGTTGCAATCGAAGACAAAGGAGGGGACATTCGTGTTCTCATAACGCACCGTGAAGGACATCAGCTGATTATCCTCGGTAGCTGTAACCACGATGGAATCCTGGATATAGTCGTTCCAGGCCATGCCAAGGGTGGAGGAGCTGATCTGGTAACGGCCGGCCTTGGGAGCGGTGAAGTAGATGGTCACGTCCGAATTGGTAGGCAGGGTGTAGCCGTCCGCCTTAAGGGAAGAAAGGGTAATTTCGCTGTCCACTTTGGCGACTATGTAGGTGTAGTCCAGCTTACCACCATCGGGAACCAACATGGGGAAATAGCGGGACTGGAGGCTGACCGTACCGGGCTCGACGATGTCCATGAAATAGACCTTTTTGTAGATGGGGTAGCCGTCCTCTTCGTTGATCTCACCAATACCGAACTGCACTGTTTCGTGAGTGGTGGAGAAGATCATGTATCGACCGGCTGTGGGGGCCTCGAAGGTGATATCCTGATATGCGTACTTGAACATGCCAACGATATCCAGGCTTCCCTGCCCGTTCTCTACGATCATTTCAATGGCAGACAGCTTATTGCCAACGACGGTTACAGTATGCTCGGCGGTAACACCGTCCAGCTTGACCGTGTAAATATTGTATTCTCCCTCAAGGGTGGGCTTGCCATCCTGCTTGGCACCGTTGATTTTCACGATTTCAGCATAGGTGGGAACAGCCAGCTTGAAGGTAACGGGAGTATTCTCCTTCACGATAAAGGAAGAAGACTCGCGCCCGTCGGGTGCATAGACCGTTACGTAGGCGGGAACAGTGACGTTTACCGTGTAGAGGTGGAATACGACGTATGCACAAGCGTCGCAAACACCGTCCTCCTCGTGACCGCTGTGGGGGGCCTCATCCTTTTTGACGTCGTGGCCGCAGGTAGAGGGATACCAATGGCTCGATGCGTCGGAGGCGAGGGTATTCGCAAAGGTATGGAAGTGAGGAGGCGTATAACCGCAGGTGTCACAGACGGTATCGCCGTTATCGTCGATATGGACGCCCTTATCGGCAACGGGAATATCGTGACCGCAGGTAACCTCCCGCCAGTGCTCGTCGTCCGTAGTCGTAAAGGAGTCGGCATAGGTATGCTCGTGACCTCCGTTCTCGCCGCAAACGTCACAGTCACCGTCGTTGTTCTCGTCGGCATGAGGCGTCAGGTCCGTACCATCAACGCTGTGTCCGCAGTTGGGGGCGTGCCAGTGGCCGTTCTCCCCCACCGAGACCCACGAAGCATCGTAGGTGTGGGTGTGATCGTAGTCGTATGTACACACGTCGCAGACAGAGTCATTATTGTCATCGGCGTGCTTGGCCTCGCCGTCCTTGACATTATGACCACAGGCAGACTTATGCCAGTGGGTGGACTCGTTCCAGGTCCAGCCTTCGTCGTAGGAGTGAGTGTGGTCGGCGATATAGCCGCAAACGTCGCAAATATCGTTGCCGTCGTTATCGACGTGGTCGGCACGGTCGGATTCCAGCTCTGCGTGTTCACAGGTAGCTGCGTGCCAATGCTGGGTCTCGTCATAGAGCCAGACCGAATCGTAGGTGTGTTCATGGGGGGGCTCTTCATTCCTGTCGCAAGCGGCGAAGACCGCAAGAACCAGAGTCAGAATGATGAGCAGAGCAAATACCTTTTTCATTGGGGTATATCTCCTGTCATTTCTCTTTGTTTTTATTTCTCTTTGTAGTATCCGCAGGCAAACAGCCATTGGTCGTCCTCTGCCGCGTAGACCGATACTGAGGGGTTGGTCTCCACGAAGCCATTGCCATCGAAGAACAGAAGCTGGTTTACGCTATACTTCTGGAGGAATTGCTTCAACTCCTCGGTAACGGCGGCAACACCGTCGGAATTGCAGTAATCGCCATAGCCGCTCATGCCAAAGGCTTCTTTCGGACAGCGGCGGCAGTCTACGTGGCACTTGTCACAGGCATCCGAGCAAGCACCGTTGGCGTAACCAAGCTGGGCACTTTCACAGGTGTTGTTTTCTCGGCAGGGACAATTGGTGACACAGAAGTAAGGTCCGTTGTCTCCGGGAGGATCCACGACGAGGCTTCCGAAGCCTTCGATGAAGAGCTTGTAGTTTTCGGTGCCGCTTGAGACCGTCAAAGCCTTGTTTCCCCGCTGCTCCACGGTGGTGAAGGAAGCGTCCATGAATCGGCAGGGAGAGGAAACGTAGGCATACAGGACGGGGCCGTAGCCGTGCGTTTCGGGGTATTGGGTCTCATCGTAAAGGTGATAATAATTATCGCCGCCCTCGGAAATGGGCCAGAGCTTGTAATTCTTTCCGTCAAAGACGTTGGCAGTATTACTTCCCACAGTCTGCGCAAATTCAGCTCCTACGAATTCGTATTGATTCTTGTCGTATTCGGGAGCACGTTCCAGATGCTCGTCGGCGGGGTACATCATCTGGGCATTGGAGAGGTTCAGAGAAAACTCACCGTCCAGGGTGATGGCGAAGTAGACCTTGATGGGATACTGATTATCGGTCGAGCTGGAGAGGACACCAAAGCTGAAGGTGACCTGACCGCTGTCCGAGATCATCTCGTCGGCGATCTGCACGTCCAGCTTGAAGTTTCTGGTGTAGGTTCCCTCGGCTCCGCCATTATCTGAGGTGTATTGATACTGCTTAAAGAAGCGGTTGGCTCCATAGAATTTTGCCTGGGGATTGACCTTATTTTCAACGGTATCCATCCAGGATTCCATGGAGTACGTACCGCTCTTGGGAGGAGCAAACTCGAAGAATACTTCGTGGGTAGGCGATGTCAGCTCCACACAGTAAAGCCCTGTGTTCTTGATCTCAATGGCATTATAGAGCTGATCGCCATGGCCACGCGTGGTCACGATCTTGTACAGCTCGATCTCCACGTTACGCTGGTTATTGGTGGCAGTATAAACATTGGGATTGTAGGTATAGCCCTCGGGGATGGCGGTCAAACGGATGCGGTAGTCTCCGTCCAATCCTCCGACACGAGCGGTGCCGTCTTTTCCGACGGGAGCTGTGTGGATTGAATAGCCATCGTTCCATTGTACCGAGATGGGATGTTCATCAGAGGGGATATAGACCTCTCCGTCTACCGTAAGGGTTACGGTAAAGGGATTCGTATCCACGTCTCCGTTCTCGTCGGTAACGACCTCTCCGTTCCCGGTTTCCGCATCGGTTTCGTGTTGATTGCCGGGGTTTTTCACGGCGGGATTATACTCCCCGCAGGCTCCCAGGAGGAGAGTCAAGGCTATGAGCAGGGGCAGGCATTTCAGCAGTTTTAGCTTCATTTACTTGCTTCCTCCTTTCTTCTTGATGCTGAAAAAGCTCTTGATATCGTGCCATCTCAGCTTACGAATGATGATGTCGATGACGTAGAGAGCAACGGCGGCGATCATCAGAGGGGCTGTGAAGCGGACGATATAGGTGGCGACCTCCTTATCGTCGTTGACCAGCTCGGGGATAAAGCCCTCGGAAACCGTACCGCGGTTTCGGATGGCGGCATGGAGGGAGGCGGGATCAAAGACAGCGAAGGCATCGTATTCGGGAGCATATCCGAGGTGGAAGGCAGATTCAGACTCAAAGGTCTTATCTGCGTAGGCATAATGTACCCGAATGAGGTAGCGCCCTCTTTGGGGCGTCTCGAAGGAATAGAAATACCGCGTTGAATCGAAGGTGAGGCGTTCGGTGATCTCGCTTCCGTCGGGAAGGGTTACGGTTACGTCTGTGGTAGCGTAGGGATTGAGAACAACGGGGATGATCTCTACGCGGGAATAGGCGCCGTCGTACTGCACGTCGATGGTGTAGGGATAATCGATGCGCTCGGCGGGGGTATTCGACACCAGTACGTTTTCAAAGAAACGATCACCGCTGTCGTTCTGCCAGGTGGACGTCCATTCGCCCGAAAAGCTGGATGTGAAGCTGGCCACACGGCCGTTTCCATACGTCCAGTAGGCGTACAGGGGAGCTTCCACGGTATTTCCGCTGGATTTGACGAAATCCACGGTCAGAACCGTATTTGCCGAGGCCTTTGCCTTTGCATATGCGTAGCCCATAACGTCGGGGAGCGCAGGAAGACCGTTCAGCACGGTATCATGCTCCCGTTTGATGTGGACAGGGGTCTGTTCTTCAATGACCGATTGGGTCAGATCGTCTGCAATCTCCGAGAACATGATCTCCAGGAGGTCTTCCTCCCGCAGGATCTCGAAGTATCCGCCTCCGCCGGCTTCGGCAATGCCCTTCAAGGTTTCCATACCCTCTTCGCGGGCGGCGGGATGGATAACCGAGGTGGTGATGCCGTTATCATGGAGTTTCTCTACAACGTCGGCAGGGGTGTCGCTTTCCAGCGTATAGGACATACCATCCGATATGAGCATGATCTGTTTATCGTCGTAAGCCATGTCGATCATAAGGTCGCCCGCTTTATCCAGGGCGGTACCGATGACGGTTCCCTGATACGGCTGGATAGCGTTGATGAGCTCTGCAATCTCTTCACGGTTCACCGCCTTGATGGGAGACTGGAGAACGTTGATCTCTCCCCAGAAATTTACCACCATGACGTAATCCTCGTCAGAGAGCATATTGAGTAGCTGGATGGCGGCCTGTTTGGCAATTTTGAGGCGAGAGAAGTTCTGCATACTGCGGGATGTGTCCAGAACAATGGCATAGAGCTTCGGATCCTGGTCGCTGTTCCCGTATTTGACGGGTAGCATATCCTCCAGAGCCCGCAGGATATCGTCGGATTTGTTCTGGATCTTCAGATCTCCCATGGTAACCAGCGATTTTCCGAAACGGGAAACTACCTTCTCGATACCGTCAATAAAGGCTGTGTAGTTGTTAAGCTCGCGGATATCGATATCGGAGATCAGGATCTCATCGTATTTGCAAAGCTCTTCCACGGTGCAGGGGACGTTGGGATCCTTCAGAAAAACATCGATTTCAGCCTTGTCACCGTAGAGACTCTGCGCACGCTCCACATCGGCTTCGTTTCCGGTAACCAGCAGGACGTTCAGGCTTGCGACGATATTCTGGGTGAAATCATAGGTATTATTCGAGGTACAGTAATCACCGTCGGCAGAGAGGGCCACGCGATAGTCATACCGCCCCGTAGAGCCAGTAGGCAGGTCGATGCTGATAATATTGTATCCCTTTTGCAGCTTGATCGCTTGATTGCTGACGCGTTCACCCTCCACGTAGAGGACAGCGATCGCACCTGTGTCGTAACTGGATCGGATCAGCACCTCGGCCGATGCCTCGTGATTCATATAAGTAGAAGCGGCGTATTCAACGTCGGAGATTTGAACCTCCTTCTGATCCTCCGCCAGGTTATTATCCATGTACACGGCGTCGATGTAGATGTCGTTTGCATAAACGTTCTCCACGGCGGAGACCAGTTTTCCGGCGGCATCGGCGTGGGTCTCTTTACCGTCGGAAATGAGGATCATGCGTTTGATAACGCCTTCGCCGTACAGCTCCACAGCAAAGTCCAGCGCACCGGCGATATCCGTAGCGCTGTCGTCGATTCCGCTTCCCTTTACCGAAGGGATGGTTTCGGCATCAAAATCCGACAGGAGCTTTGCTTCCTTGCCGAATACCACGACGGCCATTTTTGAATTCTTGGGTAGCTTTTGCTGGATCTCCTGTACGTAGGCGTCCACTGTATCCAGATTGCGGTTTGCAGAATAGGACACATCAGCCACCACCACCACCTGGGTCTCGGTTATGACCGTTGTGTAAATGGTTCCTGCCAGGGCGAGGGTTACGCAAGCGGCAATCAAGATGTGCAACGCCAGGGAGATGAACACGCTGTGGTGACGGTTTTCCTTGCGGATCGTAATGATGATGGGAATAACAATAGCCAGGAGCAGGGGTACGATAAGGAGAAGCAGATACGGATTATCGAAGCTGATATTTTTCATAGCAGTACACCATCCAATCTGCAAGGAATATGACAAGAAGCGTAATAAAAATGATCCAAATAGGGTCAAAGGTACCGTTAAATCCACCGTCCGTTGCAACTCCCGCAAGCTTAACGGATTCACAAATCACGGCGGGGTCGCATTCGGATTCATGCATAGCCGACCAGATATTGAATTCCCGAACCGAACCTGCCACTGTCATGCTCAGTTTATAGAGTCCAACCTCCGTCAGACGGAAGTCTGCCGTTGCGCCATCGGTATCCAGATAATCGATTTCCCCGGAGGGGCTCTCCACACGCACGCTTTCACAATTTGTAATGATGTTGACGGTAGCGGATTCACCGCAGGCGTAGGTGGTGGATTCGATCATATCGGGGAAGGAGAAATGCAGAAGATTGCGGATCAGAACGGTATAATCTGCCATCAAAGGCAGATTTGAGTCATGGAGATCAAAGGCGATGACCGCCTCGCGGTTGCCGAGCTCGGTGACACCGGCAAAGACCACAGGACTTCCCTTGTAGGAAAGCAACGTGGTAAAATTACGGTAAAAGCCGCACTTTACGTAACGCTTGACGTAAATATTTCCGCCGTTCAGTCCCTCCATCAGATTTTGGGTGGCGGAGGAAGAGGATGTAGAGGGGGACAGTAGCTCTGCTTTATTCAAGGCAACCTCTCCCTGCACGGTATAGCCCGAGCCCTCGACGTTACCCGCCACATTGACCATCCAAACGGTACCGTCCGAGGGGAGGGTCATATCGACGGGGACGACGGTATCGAATACGTAGAGACCGTAGCCTGTCCGTCCGTCGTACTCCTCGGGAGTCATGACCTCGATATCCGCGTTGAGTTGGCTTTGCAGTACCGATTTCAGGAAAAAGGGACGGTCGCTGACCAGAAGGGTGTTATAGGAATTCTCGCTCTTTACGTTATGGATGCGGTATTCGTTGTCGTAGGGCAGAGCATCTTTTTCCTCGATGGTAATGCACAGGGAGGAAAAGGCTTCGGCATCGGCCTCCAGAGAAAATACGGTAGGCTCTCCCGCTTTGACCGCGACGGTCTTGGTGACGGCGGGGTTCTCTTCGCCGTCCAGGGCGAGGTGCAAGGTCAGATCCCGATCGCTTTCGTAGGAGGTAACCTTACCGGTTACGGTGATCGTATGTCCCAAATGCGTGTAGGTGATATCCGACAGGCTGTAATTCTCGACGGCCTCAGCCACGTTGACGATCTCGACGTTCTCTGCGGTCTCATAATCCGAATCGGTGACGAGGATGGTCTTGAGGCCGCTGTTCTCATTGAAGTAGCCCTGCGCAATACCGATGGCATCAATGAGATTCAAAGTATTGTAGGCGGGCGTCAATTCATCCAGCAGAAGAATGGCTTGCTCCTTATCCGCCGTGCGTTCGTAGAGGATCCCTGTGGTGTCACCGACGTAGACGAGGGTAAACAGACTTCCGTCCATGGCTTCGTCGATGCGCTGACGGATGGCGGATTTAGCCGCGTCGAATCGGGTGATGGGTGCTGTCTGCCCTTCCTCACTCGTGATTCCTGCATTCATATGCATACTGCCCGAGCCATCCAGAATGAAGCAATACTCCTTGGCGGAATCGGGAATGGTGATGACGGGGTGGGCAATGGCCATGGAAATGAGGGTTACGGCGATCATTTGTAAAATCAAGCTGATGATGCCTGCCAGCGGGCTGGGTCTGCGCTTGCGCTTGATAAAGCGCTCCGAGAGAGTCCAGAGGTAGGTGGAGGCTACCGTCTGCTCGGTATATTTGCTTTTGATGATGTAGACCAGGATCAGAATCGGAATACCGATCAGACCCAAGAGTCCGAGAGGATACAGAAAACTCACTGAAATACCCCCATATTCACCAGTTTTTCAAAAAGAACGTCCTGTGGCTTGTCCTCTGCCGAGACCAGAAGGTAATCGGCACCTCGGGCGTTGCAATAGTCGCGGATGCGGCTTGTGGCATACTCCAGGGCACGCTTGTAGGCCTTGGCGATCTCACGGTCGATATCTTTACGATAAAACAAGCTTGGGTTCTCGGAGTCGAAGAAGTGCACCTTGCCACGCGCCTGGGGATTCATCTCATCCATGGACAAAATCTGGAGGCAGAATACGTCACGGTGCTTGGATACCAGGTGGTCAATGGCGGCCTCATAGTCATTGTCGGTCAGAAAATCCGAAATGATGACCGAAAGACCGTCGCCGTAGCCCACGTTCTCGGGTACGATGGCCTCGCTCAGATAGCTGTCGCCATCGAACACAATCTCCTCCAGCTTATTGATCGACGAAAGGAAGGCTTCCTTCCCTACCATGCCTCGGATGATCTCCCGGACGGTTTTGTCCTTCACAACGTAGACCGACACCTTATCCATCTCGCAAACAGACAAATATGCGACGGTGGCGGCGTAGAGCAGGGCTCGCTCGGCTTTTTTGGCATCACCGTACTCCATGGATCGGCTGGCGTCTATGTAGATACGGGTATGCATCTGCCGCTCGTCCAGAAAGAGCTTGAGATAGAGCTTATCGAATCGGGCGTAGGCGTTCCAATCCAGCTTGGTGGTGTCGTCTCCGTCCACGTAGTCTCGGTAGTCGGCAAACTCGCAGGAGGAGCCGTAGGTCCGGCTCTTATGGTTACCGCCGAACATACCGGCTACGTTGTTTTTCAGGAGCATTTGCAGATTTTCGATTTGGGACAGCAGCTCCTCTGTGATCTCAAATTTTGCCATTATTTCTTGGTTTCCTTCACCAGCTTGGCGATGACGTCATCCACGGTGAGCTTGTCGTTGATTGCAGTATAGTTGATCTTAATACGGTGGCGCAGGACGGGGAGAGCCAACGCCTCGATATCGGCGTAGGAGACGTTGAAGTTCCCGTTCATGAGAGCGCGCACCTTGGCGCAGGTGATGAGCGCCTGCGCGGCACGGGGGGATGCGCCGTATTTGACGTATTTCTTGGCGGTATCCGAGGCACCATTGATCTCGGGGTGAGTCCCCGACACAATGCGGACAGCGTAATCCAGCACCTCGTCCATGACGGGCACACGGGAGGCCAGCTCACGCATTTCCAGAATGTCGTGACCGTCCATGGCGACCTCCGCCGTCTCGGCCATGGTGATCTGGGTCATTTTGACAATGTCCATGAGCTCTCGGTCCGAAGGAAACTTCATGATAAGCTTGAACATGAAGCGGTCCATCTGCGCCTCGGGCAGGGGATAGGTTCCGTCCTGCTCGATGGGGTTCTCGGTGGCGAGGACGAAGAAGGGCTCGTTCAGCTCGTAGGTATTGCCTGCAACCGTGACCTTATGCTCCTGCATGACCTCCAGCATAGCCGACTGGGTCTTGGGGGTGGCTCGGTTGATCTCATCGGCCAGCACCAGGTTGGCGAAGATAGGGCCGCGGCGGAACTCGCTCCGCATATTGCCCTGCTCGTCCTTTCGCATGATCTCGGTACCCGTGACGTCGGAGGGCATGAGATCGGGAGTGAACTGGATACGGGAGAAGGGCAGGTTCAGGGTCTTACCCAGGGAGCGGACAAGACGGGTCTTACCGACACCGGGGACACCCTCAAGAAGGACGTTACCGCCCGCAATGATGGCAATAATGACGTTATCGACGACTTCATCCTGACCGACCAGGTCGCGGCGGAGCTGTGTCTTGACGCTTTGAATCGCGGTATTGAAATTCTGTACTCTCTCATTCGTGTTTTCCATGACTGTGCTTTCCTTTTCTGTTGTATTAATTTTCTTTTTGGTCTGATCCATTGAAGAGAATAGCGAAATAATCGTTCAAGGCATCCTCCAGCTCGGCAGGAAGCTTACCGTCTACCAGGAGCTCGGAGATCTTGGCGTAGTAATCCTTGATGACTTCACCGTAGGTAACGTAAGCTTCTCGATCGGGGTCATAGATGGTATCGTTGGAGCCAAAAATCATCTCACCCGAGCCAAGACCGCCCGCATGGATATGATCCAGGTCGTCATCGGGCTCATAATCCTCTTCGCCTCTGGGATCATCGGGGTCATTGAAAATGTGCTCGGGAACCTCGGAGGCCTTCATACCGAAAATTGACAGTAGGGTGTAGATGGTATCATCCTCGATTTCTTGGTTTGTTGCTTGTATGAACAGGGCAGAGTTGAGGGCTTCCTCAGCCTCGGCCATCAAGGGGGCGAGAATATCCTCGCTAACCTCCGTCAGAGCGGCAAGCTTAACCGCGAAAGCCAGAAGAGCTATGCACACCTCGTTCTCTCCGTCCACCTGGGACTGGGTGAGCGATTGGGTAATACCCGTGGCCAGCCCGCCCGGAGTTAAGCTTTGATCCATCAGTGCGTTTTGGGTATCGTTCATCCATTGTCCGATCAGAAGGGCTTGGAGTGAGTTGATTGCTCCGCCCAGATCCTGTACGGTTTTGGCAGGGCTTTTGTACATAGCACTTGCTATGAGATCGTAGGTATTATGCTCGGAGACCACGCGGTGGATGCCCTCAATACAGGAGATCACGGCCTCCTTCATGGCGGGCTCCTTCTTGATGCTTCCCAGCTTGACGAGAAGACTCTCCAGCTGCTTGACCACGCCCTCCCGGGGCTCCTCCTCCATATCGGAGGTTCTGACCTTCTCAATGAGATCCTTGAGAGCCTGGGTCTGCCAGGGCGTGATTGCAAAATTGTTCTCTACAACGGGCGGGGGCTCCGGAGGCTCCTTGGCAGGAACGAGGATGGTACCGACTATGCAAAGGGATGCTGCAAGCGGAAGCAGAGCGAAAAGCCATGTGCATACGCCCTTGACTCTCTTCTTAGGAGTTTCAGAAAGGATTCGGTCAGTGTTCTCCCTTTGGAGCACAGCCATATCGTCGGTATCCTTGCGAAATTGCAGCATGGTCTGGGTCTTTTCACCAAGTGCCAGCTGATTATCTACGCGTTTTGCGATTCGTTTATTGGTCGGAAGGAGGATAAGCAGCATGAGGAGTGTCCCTGCTGACGCCACAATGGCAGCGTACAGGATATATGCTGCAAAGTCGGTTTCTGAAGCAGTCAATTTTGCTGCGAGCAATTGTACTGCTGTCGTTATGCCCCCTAACGAAAGGCCAAAGATCACCGCGCGAATCAGCGCGCCGATTCGAAGCTTTCGCTTGAATTTTTTGAATCCTTTACCCATAAAATGCCTCTTTTCTCGTATCCAATGTGTCATAGCACATAAGTGCCCATATTATCACATAATAAATATATTATATACAATTTGTCTCAATTTGTCAACGGGCAAACCTGCAAATATAGTAAACGGTTTGTAAATAGTTTTATGCACTTTGGAGCATATTAAAAAAGACGCGCCGGCTTTCTCAGCAGGCGCGTCTTGGGGTAATCATTCTTCGATGGGGAGACGGATTTTCAGAGTCGGAACGACGGCTACGGTGGTACAATCCAGGGGCATATCCCGAACCTCCGCATCGACCGAAGGAAAGATCACGGCTGCTCGATCTGCCGGGACTTCTCGGTCACTTTCGACCCAGTAAGCGTTTACGTTCCTTTCAAGAACGCTTCCGCCGACACAGCGGAAATAATCACTGCCACCGATATTGTAGTTCTTTACTTTTTCTCGGATGGCGGGAGAATCCAACTCAATATCCGCATCCAACAGGCGAAGATGCAGGCCGTTGCGGGAATAGAGCCAGCTGAGCTCGTCACTGCTGAGCATATTGGCAAGCATTTCCCGGTTCATCCATTGAGAGAGAGACGCGTAATCAAATTCATTGCCGTAGGGTGCTTGATTAAAGCAGACGGCATCCAAGCCCATGGAGGCGATCAGATTAGCGGTTCCGGGATAACCCTCAGAACGCTTCATGACGTTCCAGATCACAGGCTCGTACTTAAAGACATGGATATCTCGGAGCACGTAATCGTTCTTGCGCTGTACCTCGGGCTTGGGAGAATTCTCGCTGACGGCATACACCTCACGGTATCGGGTGAAGTAAACGGCTCTGTAACGGGAATCGTTTACGGTGTCCTCCACATACCAGGTATAGGGGATCGAATCCTTCTTCCCTTTGAATAAAGGCAACCATTCGCCGGGAGCGTCGGGGGAAGGGCGGCCGAAGCGATCGAAGAAATGCTTTTTGACGAGCTGACTGTTCTCGCGGCTCTGGGGGTATTTCCCGAAAATCACGCGGTTTTCATCGGTAAATTGAGGAGCAGTACCCACCGGTAAATCATCAATCAGATCCTCAATAATGAAACTTGGGGGACCTCCTCCGTCGATTTCTTCAGCTTCGTCAGAGTCAAAGTCAACGGTCATACCGTTAGCGCGCAGTACAAAGCTGTTGATACGCTTGGAATCGGTATCCGAAAAAATATTCTCGGTTACGGTTCGATCTCCGATATGGAGCTGGAATTGGCCGCTGTAGCGCACGAAGCCAAGTCCCATGCCCTTTTGCCGATTGACGGGACGGCGACGGATCTCGTCGAACTGCGTGTACATTTCGATGAGACGGTTGTCTACGTCCCGATCCACGAGAGCCAGCATACATTGGGAATGATTCAGAGCGTAGAGGATCTTCGCTTCATAGTGGATCATGTTGACCTCAGCCTCGTCGGGATCGGGGCAAAAGATCCTGTCGATATGCTTGGACGGAATACTCTTACAGATCTTCTGTGCGACGACATAAGCCTCGGCGCGATCCTTGGACAGATCCTCATAGGCGACGAAGAGCTGATACTCCTTCCCCTCCCGCTCCAGCTTATCGTACATATCCTTGATACCATCGATGTAGTCTGCATAATACAGCAAACGCTTTTCCTGACGGGCTCTGTGGCCGCTGTTGGCGATCTTCCCAATCAGATAGACGGCGTTCTGAAAATCCGGGCAGTCCTCGAAGCGTTCCTTGTGGGCTGTATGACAGATGATGACGGGCGGTGCTTCCTCGCCGCCAACCTCCTCCTCATATACGACCTGTACGTCAAACTGAGCCAGCGCACGGCCGAGATAGGCGTCCACGTAAGCAAGCTCCAGAATGCTCTCACCTTTCTCGTCCTTGGTGAGCTCCAACGCATAGCTGAAGGAGCGGTACGCACCGCTGTACTCACCGGCGGCCAGGTAATTGTATCCGTTTACGACGTGCGACGTATGGATGGATTTAAAATTGAAGGTCGAGCCGCAGTATTTACATTTGGCTTCGGCATTTTGCTTACCATCGGTAGCCCTGAATTGCTTTGCATCAAAGTAGCCACCGCAGTTGGGGCAGGTATAGATCATTTCGGTCTCCTTGTCGGTAATCGATTGGGTGCTCAGGGTTCTCGGGGAGGGTAGTTCCCTCCCCGGCGAACGCCGCAGGGCCATGCATCACTTGCTTTCGAAGAGCCCGGCGTATTGAGATGTCAGATTTTCGGGAATATTTACGGTTGCGGGATTACAGCCCATGAAGGCTTTCTTGTGAACGTCCGTCATGGTATCCGAGAAGGTCACGGCCACCAGGGAGATACAGTCACGGAAGGTGTTTCTCTCCAGGGTAACGACCCCTGTCGGGAAGGTTACTTCTTTCAGAGAGGTACAGCCCCTGAAGGCTTCCGATCCCAAAACGGTCAGATTTCCTTCAACGAGCTCCAACTTCTTGAGGCCTGTGCAGTTCTTGAAGCTCTTGGCGGGGATCTCGGCAACGGCCGCAGGAATGCGGACAGAAGACAGAGAGGTACAATTCTCAAAGGCGGAGGCTCCGATGAGAGTCAGCGTCTCGGGAAGGGTGATTTCGGAAAGCACCGAGAAATTTCGGAAAGCCTTCTTTTGGATCTCGGTCACGCCTTCGTTCAGGGTAAGACTTCTCAAGCTGTTCTCTGCTCCCTTGAAGGTATCGTCTTCGATGACCGTCATGTTGGTCAGTGTTAGGTTTTGCACCTTTGTGGTACCGAATACATGGCTGTAACCGGCCCCGACAGTATCTACCGAGCTTCCCACGTAGGGCAGAACCACCTCTGCAAGCTTGGGGCAGGCATCGAAAGCCGAGCTACCGATGGAATTCACAGAATCGGGAACGTAGAGAGAAACGGCGGAGCATCCGTAGAAGGCCTTTTCCCCAATGGTCATCAGTCCATCACCCAGGAGGAGTGCCATATTGAGGAAGGAGCAATTCTCGAAAGCATGGCCACCGATTTCGGTCAGCGGGAGCTGATCCAAGCCCGCAAGACTCAGGTTCCGGCAATTCTGTGCCATACCTTCGGGAATTCGGGTTACGGTGACGGGTAGTGTCAACGTACTCAGACTCGTGCAATCCGCAAATGCGTATGCATCGATCCGGTTCAGAGCCGTGGTGTCGGTATTGATCTCCGTGAGGGCAGTACAGCCGCGCAGAGCTTCCTCGCCAATGCTGTTGAGGCCGGCGGGAAGAGTGATCTTTACCAAGGCAATACAATTCCGGAAGGAGGACTTGCCAAGGGCCGTTACCGTTTCGGGCAGTACCATCTCGGTTATGCCGCTACCGGCAAAGGCGGATTCCGGAATCTGCTCCAGCGGAGCGGACAGGATAATGGATTTCAGAGAGGAGCAGTCCTTGAAAGCGTTCGCGCCAATGAGATTGACCGATTTGAGTTCTCCGATATTGGCGAGAGAAGGACAGCCTTCGAAGCAGGTATTCCCGATGCTTTGGACATTGGTGAGGTCAAAGGCAGTCAGAGAGCGGCATCCGAAAAATGCAGATTCCTCCAAGGACACGACGTTGTCGGTTCCGGAAATACTCTTGAGATGAGCGCAATCCGCAAAGGCGCGGGAGCCGATGGCGGTAAGGGTATCGGGAAGGGTTACGTCCTGAACCGAAAGTCCTGCAAAGCTTCCGCTTCCCAGTCTCGTCATGGGAGAGGCAATGGTCATGCGCGTAATGGCCGTACAGCCTGCGAAGGAGGTCTCTTTCGTATCGGTCATGACGGTAATCGTGACGCTGACATCCGAAGCACCGTCGCCACAGGCAAACACATCGCCAAGAGATCCGGTAGGATCTCCCGCAGCATTCATACCGGCAAAGGGAACGGTGATGCTCTTCACCGCTGTTGTTTCGGCAAAGGCCGATTCACCCAGATATGCCGTGCCCTTCGGGACGGTGATCGCTGTGAACTTACTGCATCCTCGGAATGCTTCCTTTCCGATACTTTCAAGTGCCTCGCTGAAGGTTACGTTCTCCAGGACAGAACAGCCTTTGAAAGCTTTGTCCTGAATAACCTGAGCCGTGGCGATACCTGCAACGCTTACGAGCTTTTTACAATTCTCAAAAGCAGATTCGCCGATTTCGGAAACCAATCCGCCCTTTACGGTCGTGAGGCTGTCGCAGTTCTTGAATGCATCCTTCGGAATAGCCGTGAGAGATTCGGGAAGCGTGATCTCTCGGATGGAGGTATTCTTGAATACGGCTTCCTCTAAAGTTTGACAGGTATCACCGACGGTCAGGATCGAGACAGAGGAGCATCCGCGGAAGCAGGTGCGCTCCAGGGTTTGCATAGCGGTGATTTCAAGCGAGATTGCGCGATCCTTATCGTTGCAATCCAGGATGAGGAACAGGGGCATATCCAGACTGTTTTCGGGGTTGGTACCGGTAAACGGAACCGAAGCAGACTTGAGTGCGGGAAGATCCGTAAAGGCCCCGAGCCCGATGGAGGTAACGCCGGAGGGAACACGAATCTCAACCAGAGCGTGGCATCCGCGGAAGGCGGCGGCACCGATATCGGTCAGATTTTCAGAGAAGCTGACCCGATTCAGCTTGACGCAATCCCGGAAGGCACTGTCACCGATGGTTGTCGCATTCGCCAATCCTTCCAGGTTATAAAGTGCCGTGCAATCGCGGAAAGCGTTCTCGCCAATCTCCTCCAGCGCGGGAAGCCCAACCTCGGTCAGCTTTTCGCATCCGCGCAGGGCATTCTTGCCGAGGATTCGGAGGCTTTCCCCTCCCGAAATTTCAGTCAGCGCGGTGCAATCCCGCAGAGCGTTATCACCCAGCTTTTCCAGGGACGAGGGCAGATATATGCTCTTGAGTTTTTTCTTTCCGCTGAACGCGTTCGAATGGATCTCGGTAATTCCCTCTTCCAGGATGATGGCTTCGACCCAATCAATACCCCTCAGCGCATTGGAGCCGGGCGCAGTATTGCCCGTAAAGACCAAAGTTACGAGGAAGCCCTTGCTGTCGAAATGGACTATGTCGTTCAGAGAGCCGTGATCCACGTCGGTAGGGGAAACGGCTCCGAAGGGCAGGGTGATCCGTCTGAGATTCTGACAGTAGTCAAAGGCATTTTTACCGATGGAGGTAACGCCGTTGGGAACGGTCAGCTCCATAATGCCGTTGCAGTATGCGAAAGCACCCTCTCCTATGGTCTCCAACTCCGAGGAGAAGGAGAGCGCAGGAAGACTTTGGCATCCGTTGAAGGCGTAATCACCGATCACCGTGATCTGCTCCAAACCAATCAGCTCCGTAAGATAGATGCAATCCCGGAAGCTACCCTCGGGAAGCTCAGTCAGAGGCGTCACGCTGAGATCGATGGAGGTGAGTGCGGCATTTCGGAATGCATTGGTTCCGAGGGAGGTAACAGAGCTCGGGAGCTCGATCCGATTCAGTTGTAAACATTCGCGGAAAGCGTGATTCCCAATCTCGCTCAGCCCCTGGTTCAGAGTTACATTCTTGAGCTGAGAGCAGTTCATGAATGCACCGGTGTCCACGCGTTGAATGCTTTCGGGGAGTGTCACGGTGTGGATGGGGCTGTTGTAGAAGGCGAACAGATCCACCTCGGTGACGGGCTTACCGTCAATGGACGAAGGGATCTCGCAGCTGGTCATCTGTTTGTTGAATCGACCGGCAATGGCGATGCTGCCGCCTTCAAGATCACGGTAAAAATACTGGCTGTCGTATCCGTCATAACGCTCGTAGAACACAACGCAGGACAGCAGAATGAATATGGAGGCAAGGGAATACAGTGCTGTCGTTATGCGGACGGGACGGTTGAAATAGTAGTAATCCTTGCGGCGCGTGTGCCGTCGGTATACGGCGCGGATCGCGGCAAACAGGATGGTCGGAATGGTGATGGCCCACAGAGCCAGCAGGGCTATGATAACCACGGTCATGAGCTGGTTCTTAATGAGGGTATACTGATACATGTAAGCAACGACACCCGTTGCGATCAGATTTATGAAGCCCGACAGGAAGGGCCCAACCTGAAGGCGACGATCCCGCCGTCTGGCCAGATCCTCGCGGAATGCGTCGTTGATCTCCTCCACCACGTGGCACATATCGTGCTCGATGAGCGTATTTTTGATCTCGTAGACGGTATGCTTGCGAAGATCGTTCAGGTAACGGATACCATGGCAACGAAGTCTGTATGCATCCTCCTCGGTGAAGATACCACCCCTGGATTTTTCCAGCTGGACGCGGTACTTATATTGACGGATATTCTCCCAGGTCTCCTCCAGAATACGATTCTGCCGCGCCTCGGCCAGGATGGCCAACTGGATCAGACGGATCGCCTGGGTAGCTCGGTGCAGGAAAGCCGCACGGAAATCGAATTCGCTGAGGAGCCACACATCATCCAGGCAAACGGGAAGATTCTCTTCTTCGCCCTTCTTCTTGTGAATATACGCGGTCAGACGCGCCAGATCCCCTCTCCACTGTGCCTCTGTATAGGTGATCTCCAGGGAATGCTCGGGATCCATCAAGCCGTAGTGTCGCTTCTTTTTCTTTGCGTTCTTGGCTCGCTCGGCTTCGATGGCTTTAGCATCCTCCCCGTGGGCGATCCGCCACAGGATGCTGAGAGGGATACGGGAAAGATAGCCGTATTCAAGGACAACGTAGCGGTCCGTAACCAGGTATCGATCCTTCTTTTTGCAGTCACCCAGATTACAGCCCACGCGATTCAACATGATGGCGGAATTATTCAGCTCACCGGGAACGCGGCGGTTCAAATAGCGGGCGGCCTCAGAGATAGGCAGGGGCTCTTCGGGGGGGATCTCCTCAAGATGAATATCCTCTCTAAAGACCATATCATCGTTCGGGCCGACGTACACCTCGGGCTCCGGCTCGGGTAAATCCTCCGTAGGCTCTTCCTGTGCTTCTTCCGGCTCTGACGCAGCCATATCGCCCTCAGTAAGCGACTCGACAGAGCCTTGCTCCTCGGAGGACACCTCTTCTTCGGAAGTAATCTCGTCCTGAGAAGCGGGCGTGACATCGGGTATTCCAGTAGCCTCCATCGTGTTTTCCGTCGCAGAAGCCTCAGCTTGTTCCGCATGTCCCACGCCTTCGGCAGTCTCTTCCGGCTTATCCGCTTCTTCCGCTCCGGAATTCATATCGGGCTCGGGAACAGCCGTTGGGGTCTCGGCAACCGAATCAAAATCGGATGACGTACTCTCTTCGGAGACGACCTCTTCCTGCTCCCCTGCCGTGGCTTCGGTTTCCTGTGCAGAATAATCCGCGTCGGTTTCAAGCGCGGGCTCTGCGGGGGTATTTTTCGGGTTTTTCTTTTTTCTACTCATGATGCTTTGTCCATCCCTTTTAATCGAATCTGTTAATACTGTAATCCTTCAAAATATTCTTGTATATGATCTGGTAGGTTTTTCGGGTCATATCCTCTCCGTTGATCTCCAAAAGCGGCTCTGTAACGTAGTACTCCACCACACCCTGCTCGGAATTTTTGACGGAACGGACGTAGAGCGTGGACATATCCACGTATTTGGACTCCGAAGTACGTACCTCGTATTTCGCTTTTTTTCCGTCTCCCGTTTCCAGGCGGAACTCTTCGCGGGAAAACACTCGTCCCAGAAGGCAGGCGTTATAGGCGTTGACGGTAGCGTACTCGTAGCTGTCAACAGGATATTCGGCTTGTACCCGATAGAGGAAACGACAGGAAAGCTTTTTCCCGATATGAACCGAGAGCTCCTCTACCTCGAATTTCAAAGCGGCCGTTTCGATCTCGGCAAAGCCCTGTCCGAAACGTTGGGCTCTTTCGTCTCTCGGAATAATCTCATATGTATCTCCGACTGCGGGACGGCAGATATACAGATCCTTATCCTCACAGTTATAGTCCTTGTAAATCACTTGGCGTGCTTTTTCGGCCTTGGCGATCGCGTTCAGAAAATCTCCCCTTCCGTATAGGCCCTTACGGGGGAGATTCATGGCCAGTAAGCGAATATCCTCTGCTGTCTGACCGACGGAATAGGCGACTATGATGCAGGGAGGCGTTTTCTTATCGGTGGTTGCCGCTACGCAAATACCGATACTGTTCACGGTCAGGCTTTTTGAATTTTCGCTCATGCTTACGTACCTCGTTTTCTTGTAGGGTGGGGTCGGCCTTTTTCGGCCGACCCCACTGAGCAGCTTTTGAAAAGCCGCTCAGGCACCGGGCTCCTCTGCGGGAAGAGCCTGGATTTTCAGAGTCATGGTTGCGGTGCGGGTTCCATCTGCGAATTGGCAGTTGGTGTTCAGCAGTTCAACGGTATACTCATATTCTCCTGCTTCGATATAGGTTGCGTTGGTAACGGTATAATCGGTCTCCGGGGTCAGACCGTCGATCACGGCGGTGAGCTTATGCTCGGCACCGTCGTACATGACGTCAGTTTCGCCGCTCCAGGCTACCGTTACGGTACGGAGCGTAACCGAAACTGTGGTCTGCTTGAGTCCGATGGCGTTATCCAGGGTATAGTTTTTATTGCTGATCTCACGGATGCCGGAGCTGTATACACCGACGTTGGTAAAGCTCCGGTCACCATCAACGTAGGTGAAGGGCAGTTCAACGCCGTCCAGGGCACCGGTTACGGTGGCGGTCAGCTCGCGGGGAGTCCCGTCATAGACAATATCCTCGTTGTAATTCCAGGCGATCACGACCGACTGCGGACGGATCACCAGCGTGGGAGACGTGCGATTGGCAACGTCAGCCAGGGTGTAGTTCTCGTCGTTCAGCTCGGTGATACTGACAGTATACGTGCCTACATCGGTGAAGCTTCGGCTGTCGGTGTTGTACTTGAAGGATACGGGCTGTCCATCCTGGGCACCCTTGACGGTTGCGTCCAGAACGTGAGGCTGTCCGTCGTAGGTCAAGGTTGCGCCGCCGTTCCAGGTGATGACAACGAGCTGAGGCACGATGGTCAGCATGGGGGACGTGAGATTCTCGGCCCCTGCCAGGGTGTAGTTGGAATCAGCCAGCGTGCGGACGCTGATCTGATATTCACCTACGTGGCTGAAGGAGCGAAGCTCCTGAGAATAGGTGAAGTTCAGGGTCTTTCCGTCCAGCGCGCCCTTGACGGTAGCCGTCAGAGAATGGGTTGCGCCGTTGTACACCTGGGTCTTTCCGCCTGTCCAGGAAATGGTCACGCTCTGGGGCTGAATATTCAGCGTGGGAGACGTGATGGAGGCTACGCCTGTCAGCGTATAGTTGTTGTTGTTGAGCTTCTGCACGCTGACGGTGTTGGAGCCTACGTTGGTGAAGCTGTTCGCGCCGTTGTAGGTGAAGGATACGGTCTTACCGTCGGTCTTACCCACGACCGTTGCGATCAGGGTGTGGGGATTTCCGTCGTAGGTAATGGTACCGTTTCCGCTCCAGGTGATCTTGACAGGCTGCTTGGTAATGGTCAGATTAGCACCTACCGAGCCGCCTGCGCCTTCCAGCGTGTAGTTGGGGTCGTTGAGACGAATCTCCGCATGATGCTCGCCTGCATCGGTGAAGCTGTGATCCGACACGTAGGTGATATCCACCACGCGTCCGTCGGTCTTACCCTTGACGGTTGCGGTCAGCGTGCGGGGGGCCGCATTATACTCGAAGCTACCCGTGCCCGACCAGGTGATGATGACGGCCTGGGGAGCGATGGTAAGGCGTGCGCTGGTCTTTGCCCCGGTTTCCAGAACATAGTTGTTGTTATTGAGGGCAACCGTGATCGTATGCTCGCCGGCGGCGGTAAAGGACTGAGCTGTGGTGTAGCGCAGAGCCACAGTCTTGCCGTCCTTGGTTCCCTTGGCGGAGGGGACAAGGGTGTGGCTGTTACCGTCGTAAACGACAGCGGTATCGCCAGACCAGGTAATGGAGGCTGTCTGCGCCTCAATGACCATGCTGTTGGAGGTACTTCCGGTTGCTCCGGTGAGAGTATAATTGTTGTCGCTGAGACGGAAGCTTACGGTATAGCGGCCTGCATTCGTATAGGAATAGGCCGTCTCATAGGAGATGGAAACCGTCTTGCCGTCGTTTTGTCCCTGGACAGCTGCCTTGAGCTCGTGCGCCTGTCCGTCGTATACCAGAGAGGTCTCGCCGCTCCAGGTGATCTTGACCTTCTGCTGCTGGATAGTCAGAAGCTTACCCGTATCGCCCGTCGCGCCTGTCAAGGTATAGTTGTCATCTGACAAAGAGCGGATGGCTACGGTCAGAGTCGAAGCATTGGTCAAGGAATTCCCGTTCTGATAATTGGCAACGGCAACGGGCTTTCCGTCGTCAGCACCAACCACCGTGGGAATCAGGGTACGCACCTGGCCGTCATAAACGAAGGTCGTGGTTGCGGGCCAGGTGATCTTGACCTTTTGGGGAGCAATGACCAGATCAATGGAGGTGGCGGTTGCGCCGGTCAACGTATAGTTGCCATCGGACAGCTCGTTGATCTTAACGGTATAGTTACCTGCGTTGATCTGGGTATTGTTGGTAGAGCCGTAAGAGAAGCCAACTGCGTTTCCGTTCACGCCCGTGACCGTAGCAATGACCGAATGGGGATTGCCGTCAAAGGTGACGGAGGTATCTCCGGCCCAGGAAACGTTTACGGGTCTGGGGTTGATTTTCAGGGTCTGGGACTTACTGCCCGTGGCACCCGTGAGGGTGTAGTTGTCATCCTCAAGGCCGGTCACGGTAATGACCTGCGAGCCTGCGTTGGTTCTGGAATAGTAGCCCTCGTACACGAAGGAAACAGTCTTCTTATCGTTGGTTCCTACGACGGTAGGCATCAGGGTATGGGACTGTCCATCGAAGGTAACGGTGGGCGAGCCTGTCCAGGTAATGGTAACAGGCTGAGGATTGATAGTCAGGGTCTTGGAGAGATTGGAGGTGGGAAGCTTGTAGTTGGGATCGTCCAGAGAATCGATCTCTACCTTGACCGAGCCAACGTTGGTCAGCGAGGTCGAACCGGGCTTCAGCTTAAAGGATATTTCATCCGAGGAGCTGACACCTGTAACGGTGGGGATCAGGGAATGCTCGCGTCCGTCGTACGTGAAGCTGATGGTACCCCAGGAGATGGTAACTGTGCGGGGGCTTATGACCACGGTCTTTTCGGCGTTGCTGCTGCCTGTGACCAACTGATAATTAGAATTGGACAGAGCCGTAACCGTAAAGGTGTAGCTACCCGCATTCAGAATATCACGGGATCCGGGGTTATAGGTGAATTCAACTGTATCACCCGTGCACAGGTTAATGGCATAGGCCTCCACTGTCTTCTTGACCTTATCGTAGGTAAAGTTTCCTACGTTGGTATTCGTGCCGCTGTAGCGCCAGTTCAGCTGAATGGTCAGAGGAGTAATGGTGTAGGACTTGGTGGCGTTCCCGTCAATGACGTAGTCGGGATTACTCAGAGCTTGAGCCGTAATGGTATACTCGCCTACATTGCGGCTATTGACGGTCGTATACTCGGTGACCGTAACACCCGTCGCGCCCGAATAGCTGGCGATAGGCCGTTGAACGGTTCCGTTGTACACAAAGCTACCTGTGTTCCAGGTCAGAGAAATGGGCTTGGGAGCGATGCTCCACTCGTAGCTGCTGTTTTCTCCGATCACGTAGTTGCCGTTGGAGAGAGCCGTGATGCGGGCCGTATAGGAGCCTGCATGGGACTTCTGGTTATCGGCGTAGATCATGGTAACCGTATCTCCGCTGTAGACCTTACCGTCTGTATCATTTGCGGCATTGGTCTGATATTCGGCGTTCTGGGTACGGTCAGAGCCATTAAATACGAAGGAATTTTGGATCCAGGTGAAATTCACGCTCTTGGGGTCGATGTTCCAGCTGTGAATCGCACCTGCGGTGGGAATGCTGTAGTTATTCGCGTGATCGCCGCTGAGAGAAGAGACCTGAGCGGTATAGCCCGTGATGGAGTGATTCTTCTCCACGTTTCCGGTATAGACCAGCTCCACGTCTGCGTCATTACCCAGATGCTTGACGAGTCCGTCGCTGATTCCGGTAGTCAGCGTAAAGGACTTGCTGTTGTATATCAGGTGGGTCGATGCATTGTAGACACCGCTCGCGCCGTTTCCGCTGTAGCTCCAGACACCGCTGAGGGTCAGGGGACGCTTGGTGATCGCCAGCGTAAAGGAAGGCCCTGCGATCTTGTAGTTCCCGTCAACAACGTAAGCTTCGGATCTGCTGTCATAGGTGGAAATCGAGCGCACGATGATCTCGTACTGGCCGGCATTGACAGACATCCCTGCCGAAGCAACCGAATAGACAGCCGCGCTCTCGGTAGAAGTTACGGCGAAGGGAGCGTTTTCGCCGTTAATGGTCGAAACGACAAAACGGTTATCGCTCTCCAGAAGTCCGTCCACCGAGAATTGGGGTCCCTGGTAGAGACCGTTATAAACGAGGGAGGCGGAAGACGAGGGCGACCAGGTCACGGTGACGGTCTTAGGCTCGATCTTCCAGGTCAGCTCAGCACCGCTGCCCAGGGTATAGTTGGGGTTCCCGAGGTCTGTGACCGACACCTCATAGGTGCCCGCGTTGACCTGGCGGTTCTGAGATTTCCCATAGGTCAGATTAACACTGTCATCACCCAGCAGGTTGTAGGAGGGGGTGACGTTTATGGTATCTGCCGAATAGGTAAAAGTCGGAATGGCTCCTGCGGCCGTATTTCCGTTGAAGAGCCAGCGGATATTCAGAACGTAGGGGCTGATGGTCCAGGATACGTTCTGTTCTGCCATAATATAGTTGGAATAGGAAGCGGGCAGAGTCGCCTTGGTGGTGTAGCTATTAGCATCCGTCGCGCTATGGTCATTCACATTCAGCTTGACGGTCTCGCCGTTGACAACGCCATTGACCGTGGGAATGACCTCATATCCGTTGTAATTATAGGTATGGTAGCTTCCGGGCAACAGGGAGGATACCTGTCCGGTTGCTTCATTTCGGATGCTCCAGGTAACAGTCAGAGGCTTCTGGGCAATACGAATGGTGGATGCATAGGGCTCCATGGTATAGTTGCTGTTGGCAAAGGATTCCACACCAATGCTATAGGCCTTTGCGTTGGTCCCGCGCACCGTCAGAAGGTACTGGGCACCCGAAACGGCACCGTCCACGATCGGAGTCGCATCCTGAGCCGCTGTGAACTGATCGGCACGCACGGCGGCCAGATCACCGGCAACGATACCGCTGACGGCAAACTGGAGATTCTGCTCCAGGCCGGTATAGGTATAGTCGCCATTGTTCACAAAGCTGATGGTCTTGGGATGGATGCTGAACTCGCTGTTATCTCCGGTCAGCTCGTAATTCTGATAGAGCAGACCCGCAGAAGAGCTGATTGCCGAAACGGACGCGTTATAGGTGCTGGCATCACGCGCGGAAAAGAGCAGCTCCAGCTGTCCCGAGCCAACCGTTCCGGGGGTTGCGGTAACCTTCAGAATATCCGACTTACCCTCGTAGAGGAAGGTTTCGTTGGTGAATGCAGTTACGTCGGCAGAGACGATACCCGACAGAATGGCGGTCACGCCCTGCTGATTGCCATTGTAGACCAGAGAATCGGGTGACGTAAAGGTTGCCGTGATCATCTTCTTGCTGATGGTCCAGATCTGCTCTGCGGCAGCGCTCTGGATATTGAAGGTATAGTTGGGATTATCCACACCAATGATACGCGCGGTATAGGTATCGGCGTTGGTTGCCGACACGGTATCCGAGCCCGCAGCATAGGTAAAGCCAACCGTATCACCGGTAATGACACCGTTGGGAATGGCAGTGATGGTATGCGCATTACCGTTATAGGTTACTGTATGAGTGGCGGTAGAGCTACCGTCCAGCTTCCATTCCCGAATGGTGATCTCCTTGGGGGCAATGCTCCATTCATAGCGGCAATGCTCCAGCATGGCCGCCAGGGTGTAGTTGGGATCCGAAACACCGATCGCCTCGGCGGTATAGTTGCCGGCGTTGGTAAAGGTGTTATTGTTATAATGGATCTCAACGTCGTCACCTGCCAGGATTCCGCCGACGTTCAGACGCACGGATTGGGAGGTGGCGTTGTACGTGAGGTCACCTCTGGTCCAGTTGTCAAAGGTAAGCTCACGAGGCTTGATGGTGAAATCGGATTGAAGCTCGCGCGTGGTATAGTTGGCTGCTTCATCGGCGTTATCCTTTTCAAAGAAGGCTCGCACGGTATATTTGCCCGCATTGATGACACCGCTGTTTCCGCCGACTTCCTTGTTGTTCTCATCAAAGTAGGTATACGTAACCTTGATATGGTTGTGGGCAAAGGAACCGCTGTTTCCGATGGTCTGACTGAGCGAATCGTAAAAATGCTCGCCCTTGACCAGGGCAAAATCGCCGATGTCCAGCTCCTTCTTGGCGATGGAGATCTTGATATTGGTCGTCTCGGAGGATTCCTCACCGTAGGGGGAATGGGCTACCAGGGTCAACACATAGCTGCCTGCCTCAGGAACGTTCTGCACGCGGAGGGAGGTGTTGCTGTCCTCGAAGCTTTCATCCTCGGTCTTTTTCCAGGCAAGGCTGTAGGACACGGTCTTGTCGCCTACGTAGTGCTCGTCCAGAACATGGCTGTACAGCGCATTCAAGGTGAGCACGTTATTCTCGTCGTAGATGAATTCCACGGCGTTTTTATCGGGAGACATGGACAGCCAATCGCCTGCGGCCACGGGATCGATATCCAGAGAGGGCTTATCCAGGAGCCAGACCGCGTTGAGGGTGACGTTCTCGGTAATACCGACGGAATCCGTAACCTGCATATCGCTGTCTCCGACGTACCACTGCACACCGCCGGAATAGCCCAAACGATCCTCGATAACGGGGAATTCGATGCGATCCTCCTGCGTCCAGTACATAGCATCCAGATCCAAGGCTGCAAAGGTTCCCCAGTTCAGCTCGGCCTTATACTCATCGATCCACTTGGCGTAGATGGCGGTCGTCTTGCTGAAGCTAACCGTCTCGCCCTCGCGAAACTCACACTCGTTACCAAAGGCTGCATCGTAATACCAGCCACGGAAGGCGCTGGCATCCTTAGCACCGGCCGTTCCCAGCTCGTGCTTATTCGCCATATAGGCTTTGGTATCAACAACGGGGCTGACAAGATTCCCCATCTGGCTGTTGACGAGATCATTGACACTGAGATTGATGGGTTCACCCAGAACGCCGAAGATACTCTCGATGTAGTAGTCACAATCACTGTAGATATCCACGTAGAACTCGGTCTCCGACAGGATGGGACGGAGGCTGTGTCCGTACTGAATATTATTCATGCGGTAGCGGTTATAGTTCTCCTTGCTGACCTCAATGGTCACCGAGGAAGCCAAACCCTCCAAGGAGATGATATTGCCGACGTCATCGCCGAGCAGGGTCACGGTCTCCAGGGCATCGCAATGAAAATATCCTATGGAGAAATCTGCGCGTGCCTCGTAAACGACGTTGGTCAAAGAGGAGCTTTCGATAGCCCCTTCCGAGATACTGACAACCGATACGGGGATATGCAGACGGTCGATGCGGTCATTTCGGATCGCACCGCTCTCAATGAACATGAGGCTGCTTTTGTAAGTGGTCGTGCCGTCGGATTCCGTAATGGGATCACCAAGATCAATTTTGCTGACCTTGTGGCTGCTCAGGAATTCACGATCCGACAGAGCCCCTGAGGAAATACCCACGACGGGCTTATTATTATAGGTTTCAGGGACGCAGACGTAGGAGGAGGTGCCTCGATACAGACCTGCGACGTAGTAGCCCGTGCGGTCACTGTTCAGACGATACTCCAGAGCACGGGTATCCGAAAACAGATCGTACACACGGGGAGGAAGGCGGTATGCAAAGAGCATTCCGGCCTGGATCAGCACCATGATTGCGCAGAATACGGCGTATTCTACCACATAAATGCGGGAGCGGATCCCTCTCTTCTTGAAATCATCCCGAATACGGGGACGAGTCAAAGAGCGAATGGATGCGTGATCCAGCGAAGGCCATACGAAGTAGGCCAGAATTGCGGACAGAAGCTGGAGGCCTGCGATGATAAGCAGATCAAAGCGCAGTTCTCCCAGATCCATAGAGCCTACGAACAGCTCGCCGCCTGTTGCGGCCACCCAGAGAGCACCCGCTATATAGGAAAACGTCACCAGTGCCTTGCTGTAAATTCCGCAGAAGAACCGCAGAATATAGTCGCCCAGGCACAAAACGATCTGGATCGCGTTGATGATACACAGAATATTGATGTGCAAAAGCAAGCCCTCTGAGCTGCCTCGGATCATGACAAAATAACGTGTCACCAACGTCCCCAGGAGGATCGCAACGAAATTCACGAGAGCGAGCAGATACCTTGCGGTAATAATCTTTCGATGCTCGTGCAGAATCGTTGCATCACGATGTACAGTAGCCATAATATCTCTTAACTCCTATTGGTCACATTGATCGGTTTGATTCCGTATGTTGTTGGAAGGGCTATCCGAAAATCTCTGTAAGACTTTTTACAGGTCTTCAGCTCCATTTTCGGATTCTGCGCTCTCTTCTTACTCGGTGAGCTCATCGGTCTCATTCTTTTCCTCGGCTTCGTTATAGAATTCCGATTCTTTGGAGACGTTCATATCCGAAGCATCCTCATGCTGAAGTCTGTCGGAACCGTCCTTACCGAACGCTCCCTTGGCAGAGAGGGCTTCCTCTGTAGCTTTGGGTGCATCGTTTCTTATGGACGCAGCCGATACGAGCTCTTCCGCAGGCGGGGGCGTAGCCTCCTCCTCAGGAGCGATGGTCTCCTCCACAAGCTTAGCGGAGATACGCTTCAGATTGCCGAAGCGGGTCACGATGTACTTACTGATGACACGGTGCTTCTTTCGACCGTGCAACATAAACACCACGCCATCCACACGGGTAACCATGCGGCGGTTCTCGTCAAAGATCTCAGAGCAAACGGCACAGCGGTCATCGGCCAGCATACCGTAATACTCACCGCCGCACATGCTGCACTCGTGGCACTTTTCCTCTGCCGTGATGGCGATACCGCTGATGCTCATCTCATACTTTGATGCAAGATAATTCTTGAATTTATTCAAGGTCTGGCGAGCGAGAGCACGCTCTGCGATGGCATCCTTGGGACCTGCCTTTTCCTTTTCGCGCTCGTAGTAAGCCCGATACTCTTCGTAGTCGGCCATTTTCTCGTTGGCGCTGTTGATGAAGACCATTTCGTCGATGGGAATAACGTCGTGCTCGCGGTCACCGCCGGAACGCTCATCATATACCCATTCAATTCCTTCGCGGCAAGCGCAATAGTTGAAATCAAAAGAACGGATACCCTTGATGAATTGCCGTCCGGGCATGAGCTTGACCCGATCATATGCCTTGGAGCCCACAAGCTTCTTATAATCGAAGTGCCAAGTATGACAGCAGGGGCATTCCTCCAAGCAGTCTTCACAGCCGACGGCGTATACAGGATGATCCAAAGGATCGGCCTTAGCATTTTTCTTTCCCGAAAGCTCAAAGGCCTCCAGGGTTGCGCGCTCGTCATATGCATCCATGTTGGTATGGAGCTTATGGATGAGACGCTCATCTCGGGAATCGACCAGATCGTGTCCGCAGCAATTACAGACGTGTATGTTGGCGTTCAGCGCGTCGAATTCGTTGGCCTCGCTGAGAAGATAAGTAGAATTGAAGATACTGTCCAGCCTGGTCTTGCCGAAATTACTCTGCAAGAGAAGGTAGATGTTACAGAAGCGCATCTTGATCTCGAAGATGGACTTGACCGTAATGCTCTGGATATCCACGTCGGAATTCAGATACTTTTCGAAAACGGCTTCCTGAATTGCGCTTTCGTGGCTGTGGAGCTCCTCCATGTTGGAGTTGTCCAGCATACTGACATGACCGGCACCCTGGATCTTTTTGATGGCGTTATCCGAGACCTCCTTGATCTCGCCGTTTTTCAGCATGAAGCTGTACACGTCGGGGGTTGCGGAGACACCGGTATCCTTGATGAGCTGGCACTGGAAAATGTTGGCGCGCTTAGAGATACTGTCCTCGTCGTCATCCTTGGGAATCTGCACAGCCGAGATGGTATCACCGTCTCCCACCAGAGGCCGGAATAGGTTCTGTACGTCGGCTTCGGTAGGTGTCCGCGTATTATTGATGCAGTCTCTCTGCATATACGTGACACGGGAGTATACCTCGTCGATCAAGGTCGAGGAGGTCTGGGAATCGATGATGGCGAAGGGATTGTTGATACTGTTGTAAAACAACGGACTGGCATTGGAGCCTATGTGACCGGTGCCGCTGTCCCCTCGTCCGTCCGCTCCGTCGTCGATCCGGTACACGCCGTTAATGACGATGTAATCCATCCCGCCGATACGGATGCTCTCCGCCTCTCCGTAACGGGTGCGGAACCGTTTCAGCTCCGCCTCATAGCCCGGAGCCGTAAAGCCGGGGAAGGTCGCCTTCAGCTTTGCCGCGATCTCGGTAAGCTTGGCCTGCCCCTGCTGTGTTACATTCTGGTTGTTTGCCATTGGGTCCCCCTGTTATTTGGTTGCAGGCTTGGCATCTCGGGATGCACCCGCCTGCCCGGCAGTTTCATAAGCTGTCTTCATTGGTTCGCTGACCTGTTTCAAGGCTTCCGTGATGGTGGCATAATACTCACCGAAAAGCAAGAGATATGCCTTCCGTACCTGCCGTCGGATATTGTCAACAGCGTCGTAGTCCACATAGAAAAGCGTCGGTCTCTGATCGGCGGTCACGCGGAGGGCTTCCAGATGCGTAGCCGCACGCTCTCCTAAGAAGGTCACGTCTGCATACAGACCCTGGAAATACTTGGCGCGGGAATTGACGTCGTTTATAATGATGTCTCGTTCCCTCACCCGTTCAACCTCTGCAATTCTTGTGAGCATCTCGGCGGCTTTTCTGAAGAACGTATCAACGGCCGCTGCAAAGATATCGAATCGATTGAGCATCAGCTCCTGATACCGAGGACAATCTCCGCAATCGTCCTTTAAGGGCGAGCATCTGCCCGCAACCTGCTCGACGCAGACGTTGAAGCTCATGGTACGGTTCTCTTCGTTTATATCAAAGATCTTCTTTTCTCTCGCCGCAAGCCTCTTGTCGGTAGACACAGCCTTAGGCTTGCCCTCCCGAATCTTCTTCTTGCAAACCGTCACGGACGACCGATAGCCCTCAGAGCCCACGGTTGTGCTGTTGGCATAAATGAGACGATAGGCAGTCGAAAGCTCGGCCAGGAAAGAAAGATCCTCCCGAATGACCTCCAGCTTTGCCGGAGCCTTTTGGGCAACGGGATACCGAACGGTAATGGCGCGAAGCTTATCAGACAGCTCATCAACGTCCACATTTCCCCCTTCGGTCAGACGGATCATACCGCAGTACACGTCGTCCAGTTCACGGACGATTTCGCCGTAGGAGATACGTTTCCCTTCGAAGCTGAATATTTCGGAATTATCCATAGGAAGCAAGGCTCCTGTATTCTCAAGAACCGAAGCAGACCAAAGATCAGCCATATGGCCGCTGAGGTTGCGATAACTGACGGGTACGCGGATCGCCGCTTTTCCATCGCTCATCAGCACAGCCTTTCTCAGGAAAAGGCTGAAACGCTCGATATCGTAGAGCCCGCTCGGGAAAACCACGGTTTTCACCTTGATCGGCAATGCGAGAGAACGGAAATGCTCATGATCCAGGATCAGAACCGAGGGACGCTGTTCCTCGGGAAGAAGGAGCTCTGCCGGATCATGGGAGCAGAAAGTCCCCGGAAGCAATTCGGAGAAGCGTGTGCACAGATCCTCTTCCGAATGCTCCGAAACCACGAGAACGGGCGTTTCCAGGCCCTCGTCTTCTATGAGCTTACGAATGCAGATACAGGTGTAATCATCGTCGTTTCCGTTTTTCAAAACCGAATAAGCCTGCTCAGAAGTGTCGAAGGGCTTATCCGTGCTTCCGCAACGGAGACGCTGCAAGAGCTGAGGATCCTCGCATCGAAGCAGATCCTCAAAGGCAGACTCATCGTGGTAGACGTAGGTTGCCCGTTGGGGAGGAAGCGGAGGAAGCGATTCAGCATAACAGCCCTGTTCCTCAGCAAGCGTCCTGAGCTCCTGAATTCCGTCTTCGGTCATGTCGGTAAGATACAAGGGATAATGCTTCTCCATTTTTCCCTTCAAGACATCTCCGAAGAAGATATCACAGAAGGCCATGGCACAGCCTTCGTCCTCCTCGATATAGCGAATAACCGCGCTGTTCATGACGTCGGTTCCCTCTCGGAGTGCCTGGGTATACACAGCCATGAGATATACCTCTTCACGGGACAGGTAGGAAAAGCGCTCGCGGACGGTATCTTCGAGGTCATAGATGCGTTCGGGGAAAAGACCGACTCTGCCGCCAAGCTCCTGGAGGCAGATGCTGAGAATGGTGTCATTCTCTAAGGAATAATCCAAGTTGGTGTAGACCAAATCGCACTCATAGGCGTAGCCGCCGCTTCTTTCCGAAACATGCTTCTTTGCTTTCCGGTAGGAGAAGGAGGGGCGGAGAAGATTCATGACGGCATAGAGGCTGACGGTACTGCGATCCATCAGGATATCCGAGAGAATCAAGCAATACTCCGAGCTGTCTGCCAGCTTCAGGAGCCGCTTATAGGAATGGGACAGCGGTGTAACGAAATCCTGTCCGCCGAAGCTCAGGAGTTCATGCTCCAGTGGGGACAGGCTTCCCTTCTCCTCGTTTGTGACCATGGCCATACGGATCATACCGTATACGTCATCCAACACGGTCATGTCGTATTGGCAGGCGGCCAAGAAATCCGACACACAGTAGTGGGATTTCTCGACCGTGCTATATACGCCGTCGTTTTCTCTGGTCATGCAAAGGGAGCCGTGGAGGATGGGAGCACCGTTCTCTTCAAAGCATACAATGAGTCGAGGATAGCTGAGGATGAATTCCTTGGTGAGACGCCGCAGTCGGGTATCCTCACAAGGGACGTTTTCGCCGGCACAGGCACAAATCAAGCTCATGAAATCCTGAATCGAGGCGATCACGGGAGTGTCTTCGGTGCAAGGAGGGATGTGCCGCATCTCCAGAGCGGCGCGTCGATCACTCGTTACAAACAAGTAGGTCTTCTCGCCCCGCTTGGCCATAATCTCCTGCATAGCGCCCAGGACACGGTATTTACAAAGGTCAGCCACGAGGAGACGGCCTTCGTGCTTGTCGAATCGTTGCGCAAGCTGATCGGCGTAGCTCAGCACCGGCACCTCGTTATTCCTTTTCTTGTGTTTCTTGGGTCGCATTATACGTTTCCTTCCATGTTATTCATAAAATCTGCCACGGCCAGGGTCTTGACGAATTTCTCAAACAGTGCCGCGCTCTTGAGCACGCTGTCGCACTGATCGTGGAAGCGTTTGAGAACGTGCTGGAGGTAGGTCATGACGGTATCGTCCCAGTAGAGCTTCTTCATAGGGGTAAACAGCTCGTCGAAGGATTCCAGGGGGACGGTGAAGGAGCCGGGCTCCTTACGCTCAAGCTTCATCTTGTCCATGAGCTTCTTGGACTGCTCCTGGGCGGAGGCGAAGCTTCTCTGCCGTCTCGTCAGCCATTCCTCTTGCATTTCGACCTCCTTACGGAGCTCGGGATCGTTAATGGTCGTCTTCTTATAGGTGTTCTTGAAATCTGTCAGTTCCTTCTTATAGAACTCTGCGCCGTCCTTATAGAAGCTCTGCACGGCCGCAACGAAATCTTTGGCTTTATTGCGCATAATGCCCTGTTTGTCGTTGCAGTTTTCCCGATTGGAGCAGCCCTCACACTTATCGGAGGCGCAATCTGCGAAGATACCGTTGGTGCAATTGAAGCGCATAACGCGCTCGTTGCTCTTCCCTGCGCGGTAGCCCTGACGCTTGGTGGACAGCGAATTGCGGAAGGCCTTGTCAAAGCTGTTCTTGAACTGCTGGAGGAAGCGGAAATCCGAATCGGTTCTGAAATCGTTGGTACGGAAGGTCTCCACGAATTGCTTTGCCAGAGCCTTACGGGTTTTCTCATCAACGTCGATACGGCAGAGATCGTAAATGCCGGTGTAGAATTTATCCAGAGCCTCCACCTTTTCCTCAAAGGCAACGGATTCGCCGCCCTTGCGATTCTGGGTGTCCTCATCGGGAACCGAAACGATACCCGTGGTCTCACCCATCCACTGGGTGAACATCTTGAGCTCATTGGCGAAGAAATTGATGACGTATCCGCTCATATTGTTCAGGGGTACGAAGGAGATGATATCGATCTGCTGGTTCTGATCCGAAGGACGGATACGGTCGATACGGCCGATGCGCTGCTCCATCTTCAGAGGGCAGTAATTGATATCGAAGTTGATCATGGTATTGGCCTTCTGAAGGTCAACGCCCTTTTCATAACGCTTGGGGTCAATAACGACCAGGAGGTTGCCGCTGAAGCGATCCATATCCTCGGCACTCTCGGTGACGGCCCAATCTCGGTTGATGTCACTCGGGGCTCGGTAGTTGCTCCATTTTTCAGCGTACTCCGCTTCCTTCTTGGGATCCAACGTATCGCCCTGCTTGGGGTCGAACAGGGGAGCACACTTCTGATAACGGAACCATTCGAGGATCTTCTCGCGGTCATGCTCGGCAAAGAGCAAGACCTTTCCCTTGATGGAGCCAAGATCGGAGCCCTGACTTCCCATCAGTCGGCTGATCATCGTCAGCTTGAAATCGACCATACCGGCGTCATCCAGCTCTACGGCATCGTAGAAACGGCTGAGAGGCTCGTGATTGATGGGGTCGCCGCCGCTCATGGCATCGTTGATGTACTGGAAAATATCAACGGCATGATCGAAGCGCTCCTGCTTTTCATGATCTTCGCCGGCAATTTTATCAATATTAGGAAGATCACTCATGACGATATCGGTATTTCCGAAGGTCGGCCTGGGACGACGCACGTCCAGGAAGCTGTCAAAGAATACGTCGTCACGGTAAAGATAGATGACGCGGCCGTTCCGACGGGGCCACAGAGGCAGATTACGGAATCGATCGATCTTATTCTGATTGAGGCATTCCAGCTTGTCGCACTGGGCAAGGTTATAGGTCTGGTGACGGGTATGGCGGATACCGTACTTGCGGTAGGTCTTATGCCATTTACGGGGGCCTTCGTTGATGGCCAGCAACTCACGAATGCGCTTGATGGGCTGACCGTCCTCCTTGGTGAAGTCTTCCTCAAAGCGGAGCTTGACGGTGTTGTTGAGCAGGGCTCGGAAGATGACACGGGTCTGGAGGAAATCCGCGCCGCTGCCGAGAAGGTGGATCAAGCGATTCATTGCCGAGACAATATCCACGTTCTCCTGGGTTTCAGCCATGTAGGCGAGGATCAGCTCCATGACGATCTCCTCAACCGACATATAACTGATATGGCTGTTGAGGTATTCGGTGATCTTATCGGGATGGTTTACGTTCGCCTTCAGATAATCGTTGTTGAAGTAGGGGTAGACGTACCGCTCGACGTGCTTATCGCCGCGGGTGGCACTGTCACGCTCCTCCAAGCGAAGGAACTCGTTGCAGTAACTACAGAAGTAGGGACCTGTTTCGGTTTCCACGCATGACTTGAAGGAGTCGTAGATACGGTGTATGGTCTGCTCAACCATATCGCCTGCCAGCATTCCCGAGCCGCCCTGAAGAACCTCGGATATTCGGCGGTAATCCTCGGAGTCCTTATTACTGGCCAAGAGGGTCAGAAGGTAAAAGTCCACCATATCCGACTTAATGGGGGTTGCGGTCAGGAAGATCTTACGGTTTGCCTGATCGGCCAACGCCTTAAGTTTCTTGTAGAGGCTGTTCTTCGGAACGAAATAGTAGTCATCGAAGAGCTCGTAGCGGTTATAGGTCTCAGAAGGATACTCGCTGTAGCCATTATTGGCGTGGAACTCCTTGCGGCTCATCTTCTTGTCGGCATCGATGTAATCGTGCACCTCGTCTACGATGAGAGTCTGGTAGCCCACATCGATGAAGAAGTCGATGACGCGGTAGGGCTCGTAGACGCTCTCGGTCATGCCGTTTGCCGTCTGGATATTATATTCATGCTTATAGCTACGAACTTCATTCTGAAGCACGCGGTTGAGGAAGGGGGACAGCTTGACTTCGTCACCCGAATAATCCGAATAGGCGATGGGAATGATGAGGATGGGGTATTCCTTTGTGATACGCTTACTGATGGACTCCATTTCCTCGGGAATGGTCATGAAGTAGTATCCGATCAGAGAGAGAAGACCGCAGAGCTCATGCATCAAGAAATTGCGATAGATATTGAAGAAACGGGAAACATTGATCTCCCTTTCCAGATCACGGATGACGCGGCCGCGAATAAAGCGGGCGATATCGCCATCTGCATCATAGGTATAGGGAACCGAGAAGTCAGTCCCGGTGATCGAGAAGCTCTTGCCGTCGAATACGACCTGAACGCTGCCGTCGTCGTACTGATCCATGAGTCCCTCGTTGATCATTTTCACGGTTTCCTCAATATCCTGTGCCAGGAAACGGGAAAGAACCTCGGCCATGGTTTCTGGATGGGCGGGGTTGTTCTTATACTGGTGGATATAGCTGTAGGCGGGACGGATGCGGTCGGAATCCGTGTAATCCTCGGTAATGCTTTCATAGTAGGAGCGGAATTTCTCGCTCATCATACAGTCAAAGACCAGACGGGCAAATTCGTCGAAATTCTTTACCGAACGCGCCTCGGGATAGACAATCTTTTCTTTTCGACTGTTCTCGGTCACCAGTTTCTGGATACCGAACTTACTGCTCAGCTCATATTCCCATTTTCTTGCCATGATCTCGTTGGGAACGATGATGAGCAGGGAACGCAACTCATTTCGGCTGGCCAGCTCACTGATAATCATACCTGCCTCAATGGTCTTACCCATACCAACCTGGTCGGACAGAATACCGCTCTTGTTCAGGTTGAACACGAAATCGTAGACTGCTTCCTCCTGGTAAGAGAAATAACTCTTACGATCCTCGCTGTCCAGGCGCTTACCGAACCAATGGAACTTGGCGTAATAATCCTGCTTCAGTCGAAGCTCCTGGCGGTTATCCGCCTCGTTGACCAGGCGGAGCAGCTCCTCAATGCGATCGATCTGATCCTTGCTTTGGTTGATGTGCTCGTCCTTTTTCTGGACCGGCATTTTGACGTCATTCTTATCAATCATACGGAACTCCTCATGTTCATGAACTTATCTTTCATTTTTAAACGATCTGTTTCGTTTGCTTCAACTTCCGCGAGCGAAGCAGGTACCAACGTACAGAAAGCCGTCATCGCAGAAGATCTCCTCAATCCCCTCGGTTACGAAGGAGGAGCGGAGCTGCTCGGCACCGTCTCTTCGGCAAATCAGGCTTGCCTTATAGGCGTTGGGCTGTAGCTTGATGTAAAAGGTCTCTTGATTTTGCTCGTAGTAGAACACGTTTCTCACGCTTCCTCGGTTGAAAAGGCGGCATTCAATACCCTCTTCTCCCCGTGCGCTCTCCGTAAAGGTGCATTCCATGCATTCATAGTCGCGATTCAGTCGGTTTACGCGGTAGAGAAAAAGTGAATCCTGATACGTATGGATGCGCAAATGGGTATACTGCTGGCCGCCGTCCACGTAAGCAATTCTGCGGGGGAATCCCACCGGGAAGGAATACACGCGGTTTCCGGACTGCCAGTAGACCCTTCCGTTCCGGTCTGCAACGACGGCAGAGGTCACGTTCTGACAGCATTCCTTTTCATGGTTGGGGGTATCGGATTCTATGGCTACATTTTCAAGACCGGATTGCTCGGGACAGAAATAGAAATAATCCAGATGGTTATCATGGACGGTAAAGACGTGCCTGCCAAAGCAACAGAGATGGCTTTTGGCCTCCAGGGTATTGCTCATGGGGACTCCGGCCACGGGGTCTCTTTTCGGGATGCCGTTTTCTTGCAGTGCATAGACAGAGAGGCGTGAATCCGACTCGCCGACGGGCTTTCCGATCACCAAAAGGTAAAAAGCCGGTTTCTTTTCTTCCCAAAGCACGGTTGCCCCCCAGGCCTTAAGCTCGGAGCCAAGGAATACGCCCGTATTCGTCTGGTTCAGGATGAGCTCCCCTTCCTTCCCGATTTCGTACAGGTAACGGTTAAACCACAGGCGTTGTCTGGCTTTACTGCGTCTCTTGAGCAGGACGGCGTTTTCAGACTGCCCAGGTTTCATGAACTCGGTACGGCAACGGCACACGGGATTTCCGCTGAAATGTCCTTCTTCCGACAGGAGAAAGGGTTCTTTCGGATCATTCCAGGCGGTCGTTGTCTGCTCCAGCCATTTCGACAGCTCATCGTGAATCCCTTTCCCGTAGGCCATGGAGCGGATCTTCATTTCAGCCCGAAAAAACGTCCTCTCCTGAGACTGTTTTCGATAAAAGGTTTTGATCATGTTCTCACCAACATTATACAAATATATAGTTTATATTATAAATCCAAACGGCAAAAAAGTCAATAGATAGTTACGCGTTTTTTTACAATTCGACGCTTTTTGTAAATATAGCATGAATTCCGGTGTAATTTTATGTGTATTTTTTATGTTCATCGAGTGAAGATGTTTCTGTGAAATACAACCATCCATTTTCCTTGTGCAGCTTACAGAAAGGACTTTCACGCAAAAAAGCTGCATCTGTTTTAGGGATGCAGCTGATACGTTCATTTCATTGCGGATCAGACCCGTATGAGATTTTTGAAAAGGAAGAACAGGATCTTCCAGTAGATCTTACGGTTCCTGTACTCGTTCTGGCATTGTTTATACAGAAGGCGATACTCCTCGTAGTTTGTATAATTCTCGTCGAGGGGGACCGAGGGATCCTGCTTCTGACGCTTCATAGCGTTCTTGTATACCTTTTCGGTGACGCGGAAAATAGCCTTGGCTTCCCGATACTCCTCTTTGTTCATATCGTGAAAGCCGTCGGTTATGCAGGCAACAATGGATATTTTCAGGTAAATATCCTCTCTTGCTTCGGAATATCTGCCGATGAAGCTCTGTATGTCCTTACGGAGACCGGTCCAATTCGTGGTCTTCCAATCGAAAAGGCCGTTGGCAACACGCGTCAGAAGCTCGGTTCTGAGTTGCCGGTAGGTGTCGTTTCCGTGGGCAGGAAGATCAACGAATGTATCCTTACCACAGCATTTGCAGTGGTAACGGACACGCTTCCCTTCCGCGCCCGCTTGAAACATAAGAGAGCCGCACTGGGTACATTTTACTGTCGTTTCGTCCATGTCTCTCCGCCCTTCTCTTCACGAATCAGTGGAGGGAGGAAATATCGGTGATGGTACGGCGAATGAGACGGATGGAGTTTACGACCTCAGCCTCATCGCAGTCGGTCTGCTCCAGCATATTGGCGAGGCGGTCGAATTCTTTTTTGATCTTTTTCTCCAGCTCCTTGGCCTTTGTATCCATGGAAGGAACCGTGTACTGGAAGTCCTCGATCATGCGATTGATCTCTTTGGTGATATTTTCGTTTTCCTCAACGTACATCAAGAGAGCTGTACTGCGGGTCGCGTAATTCTTCAGAAACTGATTGTCACGGGTGACGTTTCTCTCGTTTTTTCTCTTAAAGAAGCTCATATGAATCTCCTTATGTTAAATTTTAAAACCCCTTTGCGCCAACGAAAGAAGATTTATTTCCATTAGCTCTTTTGGGCATTGGATCGCAAAGGAGGCAGACGAAGCAGGTGAAATTGAGATGTCTCCGCTCAAATATCGTCTACCTTCAAGCCTTCCAGGATGGAGCGCTCACTGGAGGGGGCTACGGTCAATCCATACTGCTTGAAAATATCCTTCATGATGGGGTAAAGCTCTTTACTGACAGAGAGGATCTCCGTAGGGGTCAAGCCCTTGAAATCAGTAATGGGTCTGTTCTGGTCTGTGACGTAGCGTTCAATAGCCGCGCCGATCTCCATGATGAAAGCGTCGCGCAGGAAATCGCGCAGGGCTTCCGAATCAAAGAGTTCTGCGTTTCGCTGAGAGAGGCACTTGCTGTAAAAACGGTCAGCCGAGCGAGCGGCATCGGCGGCATTGATATTCACGAAGAAAACGCCGTGTGCGCCGACGTGATAGGGGCGATGGGTGGTATTGTCGTGGACCACGAAGGGCGTAACCGTTCCCCAATGTACCTTAAGCTCGAAATCCTTGGCGATGACGACGACCTTGATACTCTGGTATTCCTTGATTTCCGCCTTACCGCCCTTTCTGGTAGGATCAACCGAGAAGGGGTAGATGCTTCCGCCATAGGGTGCAGGCATACCCTCAAATCGTCCGTTACGGTACAGCAAGGTATAGTGATCGGCGTTGGCGATGATGGAATACTTCGGGCTGACATTCTCAGCTCTTTCCTCCACGACGCAACAGAACTGGTCCGCATTCAAGGCAGGAACCACGGGGCCGATCTTTTTCTTTTTGAAAAGCATACTGATTTCCTTTCTGAAATATCCCCTTGTCAAAAGCGATCTTCGGGGAAAATGAAATAGAAAACGGATATTTGCTAAGGATATTTATTGTATGGTTAGCCATATTGTACCACCCCCGCTTGATTTTGTCAAGGGTTGGTATCGTCTTTTTTGCGCATTTTTTCATTTTTTGTATATTTTGACTATTAAATTTTTCCGATCAGAGTATTAAATGTGCTCTATTCTTGATGCCGTACTCGGAAAAATACCGATTTTCCAATGGGATCCATCGTTCACGGAAGCGTTCGAGGCTTTCGGGAGCCTCGCGCTGTGCAAGCCTTTTCATTTGCTCTCGGGATTCTATGCACAAAAATATGCGGAGATCATAGAGTCCCTCCAGATCGGGATGGCAGGAGTAGGAGCCCTCCACCAGGATGACGGGTGCAGGCAGAATGAGGATAGGCTCGCCGAGATATTGGTGACTGCACAGGAAAGGACGGTACCTTGCCTCTTTCCCTTCACGCAGGGGCAGGAGCACCTCCGACAGCCGTTCACGATCCATGTTCCCTCCCGGCTCAGCCAATCGGGCAGCCGTTCTTTGCTCGGGGCGCAAAAAGAAGTGATCTGCGTGGACGACAGGGCATTGCAATAATTCGGACAATTCTTTTGCCAGGGTTGTCTTTCCCGAGGCGCAGGGGCCGTCAATGGCGACCAGAACGCGATCCTTTTGCTTCAGCTCTGCCCGGATATTCTCAAGGGCACAGACTGCGGCAGTGGTCATGATTTTGCCTCCTTTTCCGGTCTTCTCTGAAAGCGATTGAGTCCCGTCAGGTGGAGGGTGGACATAATGGCCGGAATGAGCAGAAGTTGCAGGATGATACCGGGGACGGCGTTGAGAAACGCCCCTGCCCAAAAGGCTTGCAGGGTAAAGGTATTTCCATCCATGGAGAGGAGAACGTACTGCGCTCCGCCCCAGGCGATCCGGCCCAGCAGCATGGACGGGATCAAGGCTATGTAGACGGAAAAGAGATTCTGCTTGTGGAACAGCCCGTACAGAAAACCGACGGCCAGGCCGTACACGCAGAGCTCCACCGCCATGGACACAGCCGTCGGAAAGAGGGGCGGCATACCGAAGATCAGGGAGCGGATCACAGGGAGAACGGCTCCTACGACCGCGCCGTACTGCCATCCGCAAATGAGGCCGCAGAGGAGGACGGGAATATGCATGGGAAGGAGCATATTGCCGATCTGCTGGATCTGCCCCGTAAAGAAGGGGAGAATCAGTCCGATGGCTAAAAACATGGCTGAGAGAACCAGCCTGCGAAGTGCTTCCCTGCTTTTGGAAAGGGCGACATGTTTTTGATTCTGATTTTGCATAGGAATCCTTTTTTCGTTACTTACCGAAATACCGAGCCACTGTTTTCATATGTTCTGCAACCCGAACGTGGAAGGGGCATCGGGTCTCGCACAGACCGCAATGGATGCAATCCGAAGCGTGCACCGCCAGAGCCTCGTAGTGCTCTCGGACGGTGGCAGGGGTCTCGCTGTGCTGGATACCAAGATCGTAGAGCTTATTCACCATGGCTATGTCCACCCCCTTATGGCAGGGCTGGCAATGGCCGCAATACGTACAATGCCCAAAATAGGTGGAGCGCGGCGCATCGAAGAGAACGCGAGCGTAATCCTTCTCATCGTCGTTGGCATCCTCGTAGCGAACGGCATCGTAGACCTGCTCGGGGGTCTCAAAGCCCAGCATGACGGAGGCGACGGCAGGACGGGTCAAGCAATAGTGGATGCATTGAGACGGAGTCAAGGCCACTCCGAAGGGGGAACGCTCGACATCCAGCAGTCTGCCGCCACCGAAGCATTTCATGACGTTGATACCCACGCCTCTTTCGGCGCACAGTCGGTATACCGAGTCTCGCAGGGGATCCATTCCGCGCAAAGCGGGAGCATAGGGATCCGAGATGCCGCCATCGGGGGGCGGAAGTTCGGTCAGAAGATCGTATCCGGGGTTTACGCTGTAGAGAAGAGCCTCCACGACACCATGCTCCACCGCCAGGCGGGCGATCTCCGCGCTGTGGGTGGAAAGACCGATATGCTTGACGCGGCCGAGCTTTTTCTGCTCGATCATGTAATCTATAAAGCCGCTGTCCAGAACCGTCTGCCAGTCGTCCAGGCGATCCACGAAATGGATCATGCCCAGATCCACGTAGTCGGTATGGAAGCGGGTCAGAAGATCCTCAAAGGCTTCCTCTACCGAGGGAACGTCGCGAACGCGGAGGTAGCGGCCATTCCTCCAGGCAGAGCCCAGATGTCCTTGGAGAATCCATTTTTCACGCTCTCCCTTGATGGCGTTTCCCAGGTTGGCACGCACGTTCGGCTCGGACATGAAACAATCCAACGTATTGATACCGCACCGGCGCGCGGCATCCACCACGGCGAAGACCTCTGCCTCACTTTTCCGCTCCAGCCACTCGCCGCCCAGGGCGATCTCGCTTACGTTCAGTCCCGTATTTCCAAGCTTTCTGTATTGCATAGTCGTATCTCCTCTTTATTTAAGCTTCCCCAAGCGGGCGGGATTTCCGATCACCAGGAGTCTGGCTTCCCTGGTCAGGGGCTTTTCGGGGTCGATATTGGTTATGATCTCCTCGCCTCTGCGGATGGCGACGATGTTGATCCCGTATTTGCGGCGGAGATTGAGCTCCAGAAGATTCTTTCCGACCCATTCGCTCTGCACGTTCACCTCCACCATGGAGACGTCACGCGCCAGCTCCAAAAGATCCACAAAGCCTGCGGACAACAGATTCTTGGCCAGCCGGATACCCGATTCGGATTCGGGGAAGACCACCTGGTCTGCCCCTACCCGGGAGAGGATCTTCTGATGCATCTCGTTGGCGCATTTTGCAATGACGGTCTTGACACCCATTTCCTTACAGAGCATGGTTGAGAGTACGGTTGCCTCCAGGGATTCGGCCATGGCGATGACGACGGTATCCATACTGCCGATATCGAGCTGTCGCAGGACGTCGGGATCGGTTACGTCGGCGCATTTGCATAGAGGAAACTCTCCTGCGAGGGAATTCACGAGGGTCTCGTCCCGATCGACAGCCAAAACGTCGGCCCCTCCCGAAACCAGCTCGCGGGCAACGGCCAGGCCATACCGCCCCAGGCCAAATACGGCGTAGGACTTGCGAATACTCATGTTGCTTCCTTTCTCCCCTCAGCCGACGCTGATGCTTTCGGTGGGATTCTTAATGATATTGGGTTTGTCTCGTTTGGTGCTGAAGGCGATAGCCAGCGAAATGGGGCCGATACGCCCGAGGTACATGGTAACGGTGATGATGAGCTTGCCAACCGTGCTCAGAAGTGGGGTAATATTACGGGAAAGACCGACCGTTGCGGTGGCCGACACGGTTTCAAAGGCAATATCCGCCATGCTTGCATCCGGGGTAACCAGCGCCAGCAGGAGTGTTGACAATGCCGCGATACAGAGGGAAGTGCCCACAACGGCAACCGATTTTCGCAATGCGTCGTCGGGAATGCGGCGGTTGAAGATGGTGATCTCGTTCTTTCCGCGCACAGTGCTCACGGCGTAGACGGCCAGAACCAGCACGGTCACGGTCTTGACGCCGCCCGCCGTTCCTACGGGGGAGCCGCCGATGAACATGAGCAGGAGGCAGAGTGCCGTGGAAGCGGTGGTGAGGCTGGATTGGTCCACCGTAGCAAAGCCCGCTGTACGGGTGGTAACCGACTGGAAGAAGGATACTTGTATCTGATCGAACAGGCTCATGTCCCGGATGGTTTCGGGATTACTGCGCTCGCAGAGCAGGATCAGAAGCCCGCCGCCCATGATGAGAAGGGCTGTGGCCAGGAGGGTCATCTTGGATTGCAGGGTCAGATTCTTGCAGACAGACAGACTTCTTTTACGGATGGCCAGCCGTGCGACCCGCAGAATATCCCACCAGACGATATAACCGAGACCGCCCAGAATAATCAGAGCAGAGGTGACGGCGTTGATCGTGGGGTTGGTTGCATAGTCGCAGAGACTGCGCTCGCCAATGATGTCCATGCCTGCATTGCAGAAGGCGGAAACAGCATTGAATACCGATATCCAGATGCCGCGTGCGCCGAATTCGGGAACAAAAACGGTCATGTACAGAAGTGCGCCTGCCAGCTCGACGGTCAAGGTTCCGAAAAGCACCTTTTTCAGAAAATCCGCGAGACCCGACAGGGTGTTCAGATTGAAGGCGTCCTGTAGGAGCATACGGTCGGACAGCCCCATGCGGCGGTGGAGTGCCAGCATGACACCCGCCATGACCGTAATGATACCGAGTCCTCCGACCTGGATCAGAATCAGAATGACGATCTGCCCGAACAGGCTCCAGGTCGTGGCCGTCGGAAGGGTGACAAGGCCTGTTACGCAGGTGGCCGTGGTTGCAGTAAATAGGGCATCCACGAAGGGAACGGCTTCGCCGCTCTTCGCGCTGAAGGGCAAAGAAAGGAGGATACTGCCAAGTATGATGACGCAAATAAAGCTCAGCATGATGATGTGCGTCGTGGACAGCCGCAAGCTTGTCGGTTTTCGTCTCATATGATCTCCCTCCTTTCTTTCGACATCACCATTATACCACATAAGGGTCCACTTTGCAAGAGGATTTTTTCAATTCTACGTTTTTGCAATTTTGATTTCGTTTTCTTGCAAAATTCTCATCTGCATCTTGACAAGGGAGGAAGAATATGCTATAATAGCACATCATCACCCCGACGCAAGGGAGGTCATCTTTTACAGTTATGGACAAATTACTCGTGCTATTCACTTTTTCGGGCTCTGCCATCGCCTTGATCTTCGCGCTTTTGACCGCCAAACGAGTCATGCGCTTCTCCGAAGGAACTGATCGGATGCAAAAGATCGCGGCTTCGATCCGTGCAGGCGCCAATGCTTTTTTGAAGCGTCAATACCGCATCGTATTCATTTTCTTTATTGCGGTGTTCCTGATACTGGGAGCTTTGGCACTGCTCGGCCTGGTTTCCCCCTTCATGCCCTTCGCTTTTCTGACCGGCGGTATCTTCTCCGGCCTTTCGGGCTTTATCGGTATGAAGATCGCTACCGCCTCCAACGCCCGCACCGCCAACGCTTGCCGCGAGGGGCTCAACAAGGGGCTTCGCATCGCGTTTTCTGCGGGCTCGGTCATGGGCTTTACGGTAGTCGGTCTGGGTCTTTTGGACGTTTCCATTTGGTTGACTCTTCTGAAATACGTCTTCAAGCTCTCCCCCGACGCCATTGCCTCGGCTATGCTGACCTTTGGTATGGGTGCCTCCTGCATGGCTCTGTTTGCCCGTGTGGGCGGCGGTATTTTCACCAAGGCCGCAGACGTAGGCGCGGATCTGGTGGGCAAGGTGGAAGCCGGCATTCCCGAGGACGATCCCCGCAACCCTGCGGTCATTGCAGACAACGTGGGAGATAACGTGGGCGACGTGGCGGGAATGGGAGCGGATCTTTATGAATCCTACATCGGCTCCATTCTTTCTGCCTGCTCTTTGGGTGTGGCGGCCTTTCACGACAGCAAAGCCATGGCACTCCCCTTACTCATTGCCGTCTTGGGTGTCATCTGCTCGGTATTGGGCACCTTTTTCGTCCGCACCAAGGAGGGAGCAGAGCAAAAGCAGCTTCTCAGAGCCTTATCGCGTGGCACCAATTTTGCCGCTGTCATCATAGCTCTCGGTTCCTTCCCGCTCGTTTGGTTTGTACTGGGACGTGAGCATTGGCTTTCCTATTTCGCTATTCTTGCAGGTCTTATCGGTGGCGTCATCATCGGCCAGGCCACCGAGTATTTTACGTCGGACAGCTATAAGCCGACCAAAAAGCTGGCTGCTGCCTCCGAAACGGGCACTGCTACCATCATCATCGGGGGACTTTCCACGGGCATGATGTCAACGCTGGTTCCTGTTGTGGTCATCTGCGCGTGCGTTCTGATCGCTTACTTCGTATCCGGCGGCGCATCACAGCCCACCATGGGCCTGTACGGTATCGCATTGGCTGCCGTTGGTATGCTCTCCACCCTGGGTATCACCCTGGCAACCGATGCATACGGTCCCGTTGCAGATAACGCCGGCGGTATTGCGCAGATGGCTGAGCTTCCCGCTGAGGTTCGGGAACGCACCGACGCTTTGGATTCGCTGGGTAACACCACCGCCGCTACCGGAAAAGGCTTTGCCATCGGCTCGGCCGCCTTGACCGCTCTGGCTCTGATGGCCTCCTACGTTGACAAGATCGACAGCTTGATGGAGAATGCCGCTCTTCAGCTTTCCGCGCTCAGCATTACGTCCCCCACGGTTTTGGTCGGACTCTTTGTAGGCGCCTGCCTTCCCTTCCTGTTTGCCGCCATGACCATGAACGCGGTCGGCCGTGCCGCGCAGAGTGTGGTCAAGGAGGTTCGCCGTCAGTTCCGTGAGCTTACGGGGCTTCTGGACGGTCGTGCCGAGCCTGATTATGCCACCTGCGTGGATCTTTGTACCCGCTCCTCCCTGCGGGAAATGGTGCTTCCCACGGGGGTAGCGGTCGTCGCGCCCGTGATCGTGGGTCTGCTGCTCGGGTGGACGGGAGTCGTCGGTATGCTGGCCGGCGCAACGGTATCCGGCTTTCTTCTGGCGGTTTTCATGTCGAACAGCGGGGGTGCTTGGGATAACGCCAAGAAGTATATTGAAGGCGGCAATCACGGCGGCAAGGGCTCGGATCAGCACAAGGCGGCTGTAGTCGGTGACACCGTTGGAGACCCCTTCAAGGATACGGCCGGCCCTGCCATCAACATTCTCATTAAGCTTCTTTCCATGGTATCCATCGTTTTCGCCGCGGTGGTCGTTCATTTCTCTCTCTTCTGATTATGAATTCCAGATAGAAGAAACCGAGCCTTGAAGGGCTCGGTTTCTTCTTATTTGACACCATTTTTTATCAAACATCTTACTGGATCGGTTCAAAATCCTGCGCGCCGTGCTTGCAGAGGGGACAGACGAAATCCTCGGGGAGCTCCTCGCCCTCGTATACATAGCCGCAGATCTTGCAGACGTAGCCCTTCTTTCCGTCGGTCTCGGGCTTGGGCTTGACGTTGGCGTGGTAATACGCGTAGGTCATGGTTTCTCGATCCGAGAGGGTGCGGGCTTCGGTGACAGAACAGATGAACATACCATGGCTGTCCAGATCGATATACTGCTCTACCTTCAAAGACATGAAGGCGTTGATATAGCGAGGCAAGAACACCAGGCCGTTATCCGAACGCAAAGGAGTACAGTCAGCGAACTTGTCCACGTTGCGGCCGCTCCGGAAGCCGAATGTCTCGAATACCTTGAAGGGAGCTTCCACGGTCAGGCAGTTGACGTTCATCTTGCCGGTCTGCTTGATGATGTGGTGGGAATAGTTGGCCTTGTTTATGGTGACGGCAATGCGGTTGGGGGAATCCGTGACCTGGGCGACCGTGTTGACGATGAGGCCGTTATCCTTCTTGCCGTCGTTGCAGGTGACCACATAGAGACCGTAGCCGATCTTGAAGAGGGCGGTCATATCGTTCTTGTTTGCGGTCTCGCTCTGCTGAGCAACGTATTCACGGCAGAGCTCGTCGGCCATGGCGTTGAGCTGTTCGGTGCTTTCCTCATTCAATGCGGAGAGGATCTTGACGTTGTTTTCGGTGTAGGTGAGGTTCTTACAGCCCTCCAGCATACCCTTCATGACCTTGGCGGCCAGAGGAGCCCAGGAGCCGTTCTCCATGAAGGCCACGGTACGGTTGCTGAAATTGCGCTCGGTCAGATGATGGATAAATTCCTTCATGAAGGGGAAAATATCTGCGTTGTAGGTCGTGGTGGCCAGCACCAGCTTAGAATAGCGGAAGGCATCCTCTACGCACTCGGCCATATCGCTGCGGGCGAGATCGTTGACCACCACCTTGGGGCAACCGTTGGCGCGGAGCTTGTCGGCCAGCTTCATGACGGCTTTCTTGGTGTTGCCGTAGACCGAGGTGTAAGCAATGACGATGCCCTCCTCCTCGGGCTGATAGGAGGACCAGGTGTTATAGAGGCCGATGTAGTAGCCCAGATTCTCGGTGAGGATGGGGCCGTGGAGGGGGCAAATGGTTTGGATGTCCAGGGAAGAGGCTTTCTTGAGGAGTGCTTGGACCTGGGCACCGTACTTCCCGACGATGCCGATGTAGTAGCGGCGAGCCTCACAGGCCCAGTCCTCGTCGGCATCCAGCGCGCCGAATTTACCGAAGCCGTCAGCAGAAAAGAGCACCTTATCGGTGGAGTCGTAGGTCACCATGACCTCGGGCCAATGCACCATGGGAGCGGCTACGAAATGAAGGGTATGCTTACCCAGGCAGAGGGTATCGCCCTCCTTGATGGTCATACCGTTCTCGGCAAAATCCTTTCCAAAGAAGTTTTTCATCATGGTAAACGCCTTGGCCGAGGCTACCACGATCGTATCGGGATATACCTTTAGAAAATTGACGATGTTCGCAGAATGGTCAGGTTCCATATGCTGGATAATCAAGAAATTGGGCTGACGACCGTCCAGGGTATCCCTGAGATTGTCCAGCCATTGGTGGGTAAAGCGGGCGTCTACGGTGTCCATGACAGCGATCATGTCGTCCAGGATGACGTAGGAATTATAGCTCATACCGTTCGGAACAACATACTGCCCCTCGAATAGATCGATCTCCTTGTCGTTCACGCCGACGTAGCGAATGTCGTTTGTGATGTTCATTTGGTTTCCTCCAAATTATTTGTTTGGTTCCTCGGTGATATTTCTTCGGATATGATGTCCGAAAACCATTCGTATTATAACATATTATTTAAAATTTGTAAATAGGTATTTTCAGATTTAACAAAAATGAAAGAGGACAGTGCTCCTGCCCTCTTTATTCGTCTCCGTCATAATTTTTCCGGAGTCTGGCTGTTTCTTTGTCTCGGCTCCACAGGTAGGACAGCCTCGCCTCCCTCCCCTCGGTAATGCGCCGGATATTAACGGTGTGCTTGCACACGACCACAATGGCAACGGCTAAGAAGAGGAGCGCGCCCAACAGATCCCGGCTCATGATTCCATAGACGGGTGTGAACGCTACGGCGGCGGTCATAGGGACGAAACATATATAGTTGGTAGCCAAGGCGACCACCAATTCAGCGGCCAGCATGATGCCAAACACGCGGAGATCGTAGGCCAGTATGGTGCCTGTAATGCAGGCAAGTCCCTTTCCGCCGCGAAAACGCATATAAAAGGGGAAAATATGCCCCATAATGCAGGCTGTGGCGGTCACCGCAAAGGTATTCACGGGATAAAAGAGCTTACTTGTCAGCCAGATGATGCAAGCCGCTTTAGCGATATCGAACGTGGCGCAGAATGCCCCGCGGGCCTTTCCGAAGAGGAGCAGGGCGTTGGATGCTCCTGCATTGCCGGATCCTCTTTCCCGGATATCGAATCCGTGTATTCTGGATAGGATATAGGCGGGATTGACGGTACCCGTAAGGTATCCCATAATTGCGCTGAGGACGTACTGCATATGCTTCTCCTGTTTTTTATGCTGATATTGTACACCCCGATTTTAAACCGAAAGTAAACCATCGCTCAATTCGAAGGATTTGTTTCGGCCGTATTTTCTGAAACATAAGGATTTCGATTATTTATGCAGAAACTCCTCGGTGTAATGGATCGCCGTTGCGCCGTCGGCCACGGCGGTAACCACCTGGCGGAGGGCTTTGGTGCGGACATCCCCCACGGCAAAGACACCGGGGACCGAGGTACGGGTGGACTCATCGGCTACGATATAGCCGTAGCTGTCCAGCTCAAGGGCATTTCCCAGGAATTCCGTGGCGGGCTTGCGGCCGATGCTGACGAACAGGCCGCTGAAGGCTACTTCCCTCTCGCTGCCGTCCTTCAGATTCTTGACCTTAACGCCTGTCACCCGTCCGTCGGACAGGATCTCGGTAACGGCGCTGTCCCAGATAAACTCTACGTTTTCGGCCTTCATGAGGGGCTCGTGGTAGATTTTTGTAGCGCGGAGGGTGTCGCGGCGGTGTATGACGTAGACCTTCTCGGTGACACGAGAAAGGTAGAGGGCATCGGATACCGCCGAATTGCCGCCGCCCACTACGGCCACGGTCTTTCCCTTATAGAATCGTCCGTCGCAATGGGCACAGTAATGGACGCCCTTACCCGTCAGTGCCCGTTCGTTGGGGAGTCCCAGCTCACGGGGATTGGCACCTGTGGCGATGATGACGGTGCGGGCGGTGTAGGTGTTGTATGCGGTCATGACCTTTTTGACGGCCGGGTCGGTGAAATCCACCCCGACAACGTCCTCGAACAGGGTCTTGGCGCCAAAGCGTTCGGCTTGCAGCTGCATATTCATGCCCAGGGTGAAGCCGTCCACTCCTTCCGGGAAACCGGGGTAGTTGTCGATGATATCGGTCAGTCCCATCTGGCCGCCTGCGGACATTTTCTCCAGAACGGCGGTATCCAATCCCGCACGGGCGGCGTACAGAGCGGCGGTATATCCGGCGGGGCCCCCGCCAATGATGAGGTTGTCGTAAGTATAGGACATGGTTCTCTCCTTATTCCATCACGATTTTGGGGAAGTTATACGGGCTGTGTTACTATTATTATAGCAGAAACAATAGAAAATTTCAAGAGCCGCCCGGAATATTTTCTGCCTGTCTTTTCCGCATCCTCCGCCAACAGAGGAAGCCGTACAGGTCATTGACAAGAAATACTGCGAAGCAGACCGTCACCGAGATATAGGAGCGGTCGGTCAGGGAGGCCAGCACCCACAGGACGATCAGCACGATATCGTTTAAGGCGTATGCCACGGCGAACCATGGGCTTCGCTTGTAGGTCAGCCAGGCGGCGGCGAAGCTGGTGGTGACCGATACGGTGCTGGGGATGAGGTTGGCGGTATGAAAGTATTTCAATATGAAGCAAAAGACTACCGTCACGGCGGCGGTGGCGATCAGCATGAGTATCCAGTCTTTCCCTTTCACGTGGGCGACGGCTACCTCGGCGCGATTACCTTTATAGGGATTTCGTACCCACGCAACGAGGGCCACGGCGGCCATGGGGGCGGTCATGCCCAGGTAGGTAATCATTTCGCCGTAGTAAGCGAAGGAATAGGAGGTGGCGCCGTAGAGGATGCTGAAGAGGATCATGAGGATCTGGCCTACGGGGTTGCCCTTGGCGTTGAAGATGAGGGAGGTGACCCCGATGAGGGAGGCTGCGAGGGTGAGGTAGCCCACGCGGTCGAAGAGGAGGAAGAAGAGGACGACGAGGGAGACCGAGGTGAGCCAGATGAGGCGGTCGGTTTTTGTGAATTGGGAGGTGAGGTTTTTCATGGGGGAGCCTTTCTTGATCGGGGAGGGGTTCAAATTTTGGTTTGTCGGTGCGTTCTTTTGCCTTCCCCATGCGGTGCCATCCGCAAGCGGATGCGGGGGACCGCGAAGCGGTGGATGAGGAGAGCGAATCGCAGTTTGGTATCGGGTGTAATTTCTATTTGCATATCAATGGTTTCTGCATTCACCCGTATGAAAATCTCAACCCGCTCTCCTCATCCGTCACGCCCTACGGGCGCGCCACCTTCCCCGCTGGGGAAGGCTAATGGAAGCGGCCGTCAGCCCGCTAAACCCCAATTTGAACATTTCAAAAAAAGCATCCGTGCGCGTATCTTCAAAGACCTAACGATACGCGGACGAATGCTTCCATTCCTACCCGGTGGCAGTTATTATATTGGGGGTATTATAACATAAAAGAATTGTTTTGTCAAGTGGGAGATGGAGCGGTAGACTTGACCGCTTGTTACGGGTCGTGGTTATCTCCGTGGGGAGGGATTATTTCTACATAGATCACTTCCGCCGTATGCTTTCCGTAGACCAGCTTTCCCGTATATGTGCCCGGTTGGATCGACTCGGGATCGTACTCGTATTCACCTTCTCCGTCAAAGTATTTCAGACAAATATCTTCGCCGTTGATGCTGAATACGGATTTTTTATAGAGTCCCGGTTTCAGCTCCACGATCTCGAATTCACCCTCGTAGCCGTAAATGGTACCCTCATCCACGTCCTGCTTCATGCCAAGCATTCCGCCGAAAAAGAGATGGCCAAGGACGCTTGCAAATATGAGGAGATACCCAAGGCAGTACACGACCCGTCTCCATACCGGTCTGCATTTCTCACTTTTATCCCGCAGGGTTCTCATAATTAAGAATCCTATAACGATAAAAGCAAATATTACGGTGAAAACACCCAATCTGTAGGTGTTCGCGTAGCTTTCGTAGTATGGAGTCAGATCCATTTCATATCCTTTCAGTATCTTCCGTACTTATGGGCGGCGTTATACATAGCCACCACATTCTCCACGGGGGTGTTGTCCTGAATGGCGTGGGTAGGGGCGAAGTGGTAGCCTCTGTGGGGCATCATAATCTCCAGGGTGTCCTTGCAGACCTGCTCGGTCTCGGCGGCGGTGCCGTAGGCGAGAGGGCCTGCGGTGGAGATACAGCCTCGGAAGTTGAGGCGGCCGCCGAAATGCTCGGTGAGGTAGGCGGGGGACATATTCACGGCCTCGGGCTGGAGGGTGTCCACGCCACGCAGTCCCATCTCAATGAGATCCTCGTAGACCCAGCTGCTGCTGCCGCAGGAGTGCATGATGGCGGGGAGCCCGTAGGAGGAGGCAAGGTCAATGAACTGCTTATGGATGGGCTTGATGGTCTTGCGGTAGAGCTCCAGGGAGATCATGGGAGCGATCTGGGTGCCCAGATCCTCGCCCAGCCATACGAAATCGATGTAGCCTTTACACTTTTCCAAAGTGCGCTCCATCATACGGAGCTGGAAGTCGGCGCGGCGGCGGATGAAACGAAGGGCGGCTTCATTCTCCAGCACGAGGTGACAGAGGACATCCTCCATGCCCATAATGCGGCCGTTGGAGTTGATGATATCGGGCACGCCTGCATTGCCCACGTAGAGAGCAAATTCACCGTTATAACTTTTCGCGGCGGCGAGGGCGGCGTCGTAGTCGAAATCATCGGGGTTGGGGACAGGAAATGTATCAAAATCCTCGTCCTCGGCATCCTGTAGGGGGAAATCGCAGAAATCCCAGTAGCCGCCCGTACCGTGGGCGACCCAACGCATGATACAGCCCTCCATCTGATCCACCATACGGTTCTCGGGGACGGGGTGGAGAGGCTTGCCAATATAGGGCGCACCAATGGAGCGATAGTCTACGCCCAAGGCGCGAAAAAGGCCTTCGTAGTCGGTGGGGGGAAGTCCCAGTGCCTCGCAGAATCGTGCATGGATGCCGCCGTTGGCTTCGTAGCCGATGGTGACGCGGTCGGTGGGTTCAAACCGGAAGGTACGGATGACCCGCTCGCGGGATGTCATGGTCTCGGGGTATTTCCGGATATGCATAACGACTCCTTTCCCATTGTGGGTTTGTATATGATTCATTATAGCAAATTTGGATGAGGTTACAAGAGGAAACGTAAGATTTTTCATATTTTTTGACCGATTTTGTCGGAAAGTTTCGTTTCAGTTTCGCTTTTTTGTTTACAATCATCTTGATCGTGAGCCATCATGGGCGAAAGGAGAATGACATCATGAAGCAGTATATCCTGTACAATCCTCTTGCGGGTAACGGCAACGCGAAGGAAGCCGCCGAAAAGCTGGCCGATGCCTCCGCTTCCCAAGCCGTCCTCCGCCCCGTCACCGAGATCTCCGATTACGCCGCGTTCCTTTCGGTATTGACCTCCGAGGATACCCTGATTATTTGCGGCGGTGACGGAACTCTCAACCGATTCGTAAACGACACAGCCGCGCTGGAAATCCCTTGCGAGGTGCTGTATCTGGCCGTTGGCTCGGGCAACGATTTCCTCCGCGACCTGGGCAAGACCCCCGACGAAACCCCTGTTTGCATCACCAAGTATATCCAGAATCTTCCCGAAGCCGAGGTCAAGGGCAAGACCTACCGCTTCCTCAACAACGTGGGCTACGGCATCGACGGCTACTGCTGTGAGGTGGGAGACGAGCTGAAGGCCAAGTCGGTCAAGGCAATCAACTACACCTCCATCGCCATTAAGGGGCTTCTGTTCCACTACAAGCCAAAGAACGCCGTCATTACCGTGGACGGCAAGGAGTACCGCTTCAAAAAGGTCTGGTTGGCACCCACCATGAAAGGCCGCTTCTACGGCGGCGGCATGATGGCGACTCCTGAGCAGGATCGTACCTCTCCCGACGGCAAGCTCTCGTTGCTGGTGTTCCACGGGTCGGGCAGACTGCACACCCTCATGGTGTTCCCCTCCATCTTCAAGGGTGAGCACGTCAAGCATACAAAGATGGTGACGGTGCTGGCAGGCTACGACGTTAAGGTCACCTTCGACGCTCCTGCCGCCGTTCAGATCGACGGCGAAACCATTACGGACGTCAGTGAATACCGCGCTGTGTCCAAATCCTCTGTGCAGGTTTCATCCGACAAGTGAATCTGACAATGCTCCCTCCCGAGGCCTTCCGCTTCGGGAGCTTCTTTATAGCAGATCAGACTTCAAAGCCGATCAGAAAGCCTCCCTTTTCCGCGTAGAAGCTACAGAGTCCTCGGGTGGGCTTAATGACGGCATTGACGCGGGGATACGCAGCCTTGATCCGCTCCACCAGCTTTGCCACGGCAGACTCGGCGAAGCAGTGGTCAATGAAGAGCTTACCGCCCTTGTAACCGTACTGTTTCAGGTAGGACATGACCGCGTCCAAAGATTTGGCTTCCCCTCTGGCCTTGGACAGCACCTCCAGAGTCCCCTCGTCCGATGCACGGCCTACGGCGCGGATGCCCAAGAATCCCGCTGCCGCAGCGGCAGTCTTGCTGACACGTCCGTTGTTGGCAAAATTTTTCAGAGACTCCAGAACGAACAAAAGCTCGGTCTTGTAGGTTTTCAGATGGGCCTCGATCTCGTCCGGGGTCTTGCCTTCCAGCGCAAGGTCACGGACTCGCTCGGCCATAAGAGCCATTTCGGGGCCTGCGGTCAAGGAATCCATCACCAGGACGTGGCGATCGGGGTGAGCGTCTTCATAGATGACCTTTGCCGAGAGTGCGGAGTTGTAGCTACCCGAAAGTCCTCCCGTTATGGTAATACAGACGATCTGCTCGGCGTCTCCAAAGGCGGTCAGCCAATCCTCCGGGCTGGGACAGGAGGAGGAGGAGCGTCCCTTATAGGAATAAAGGAAATCCACCATCTCGCGGGGGTTGATACCATCATCATCGGTGAATTCCCTCTCGGCGGTACAGATCTTCATAGGGGCATAGGCCATGTCGATGCCCTCCATAGCTGTCAGATCGGCGGCAGAGTCCAGGACGATCTTTATATTCACGTTCGTATACCTCGTTTGTTGTATTGACGGCGAAGCCGTCTTGTTGATTATACAACATCCGATGCGGTTTTGTCAACCGAGAGAAAGCGGAATGAAGCAGTTTGTCTTACATTTCATGGCTGTTTTACTCTCGCAAGCCATGAGATTTTCGGACTATTGCACAAGTGTTCCGTGTTTTCACACGGTTTTCATAGGAACTATCGCGGAACATGAAAATTTTATTTGACATTTTTTCAAAAATATGGTATAATATAGCGTGGAAGTTCATTTTACTACTTTTAGAAAGGCATCCGCTATGAACAAGACATGCATCTTCAAGATCACATCTGCCATCCTGACTGCTCTCGTGCTACTCTCAGGACTCAGCCTCATCACCGCCGTTTCGGTGGCAGCCGAGGAAGAAAGAACCGTCATCATTACCCTGGATCCCGGACACGGTCCCGGTAATACGGGTACCAACGGTGCCGTGGAATTCGGTGGTGTCAACGAGCTGTACTATACGCTTTCCATCTCTGAATACTGCAAAGAGCGGCTGGAGCAGTTCAAGGGTGTGGAGGTCCACTTGACCCGCACCACAAACGAAGAAAGCCCTGCTCTCGCCGAGCGCGCCGACATGGCCAAGGCCTGGAATTCCGACGCCATCATCTCCATTCACAACAACGCCGCCTCCGCCACCGCCCATGGTGCTGAGGTCATCGTTCCCAACAACAACTGGCGTCCCGAGATTGGTAAAGCCTCTACCGAGTGCGCTACCATCATTCTCGACCGATTGGTCAATGATACCGGTGTCACAAAGAGACGTGTTTACTCCAAGGATTCCACCAATAGCAAGTACGAGGACGGCTCTGTGGCGGATTTCTTCACCGTCATCAACCGCGGCAAGGTCAACGGTACGCCCGTTGTCATGATCGTGGAGACCGGATTTCTGACCAATAGAGACGAATATATCAAATACTTCTCTACCGAGGAAGGCCTAAAAAATCAAGGCTATGCCATCGCTAACGGTCTGGCTCAGTACTACGGCTTGGAGGAAGCACCCACCACCGAGTTCATCCATGCCTCCAACGACGAGCTTCGGCTCTTGAATGAAGCAGGCGAACAGATCGGTCAGGCCTTTACCCCCGGTCAGTTCGACGCCTGGACGGACAAAGTGATCGAGTTTGAGGAAGGCTCTGTACACAGCTTGGTGGATTGGGGCTGGGCCGCTTTCAAATCCGAAGGCTGTCAGTACGCCTACGTTATCAACGGCGAGGAATTCACCGACGAAAGCTTTACTGTGGAGGCTGAGCAGCCTGTTCTGGATGCGATCGCCGCGCTGAAGGCACCCAACGGTTCCCGCTTTATGGGTGTTCTGCCCGCAGAAAAGCTGACTCTCGGCGAAAACACGGTGCAGTTTATCGTCAAGCTGGATGAGGATATCACCGCCGTCATCCGCGAGTACAAGGTCATCGTGACCGAGCGGATCACCGAGGCACCGACCGAAGCACCTACCGAGCCCCTTACGGAGGCTCTCACCGAGTCGTCTTCCGAAACGTCTTCCGAGAATAGCACACAGACAGGCGGAGGCTGTAAGGGTGCTTTCGTTGCCCCCATTATTGGTATGCTCCTCTTATGTGGCGCTTGGGTGCTGCACCGCAAGAACGACTGATCTCTTTTTCCCCGATTAAAAAAGGTGTCTCATGGTTCGTGAGACACCTTTTTTGATGGAAATGCGTATCAAATCATCTGGTTGTGGAAGTAAAGGGCTCTCTTGTGAGTAGAATCCCGCATCATCTCGTCAAGAGCCTCGCGGTCGTCCTTAGCGATGGCATCCCGATAGTCCTGTAGATGGCGGATGAGACCATCGATCTCGGCCAGGAGGTTGTCCTTATTATCCAAGAAGATCTCACTCCACATACGCTCGTTCAAGGCAGCCACGCGGGTCATATCCCGGAAGGAGCCGGCAGACAGTCCTTCATGACGCGCCGCGTTATCGCTTCGAATGTAGGAGGAGGAGAGAACGTGCGCCAACTGCGAGGTGCAAGCGATGATGGCATCGTGTTCTTCGGCCGTGACCTTGGTAATGCGGCCAAAGCCCAATGACAGAAAATACTCGCTGACCGTAGCCAGGATGGTTTTGGGTTCCTCGGGCTCGGGAGTCAGGATCATGGATGCGCCCCTATATAGATCAGCCTTGGCCGATTCATAGCCCCAGCATTCACGGCCCGCCATGGGATGGCCGCCGATGAAGGTAAAGCCGTACTGCGCGGCCAGACGCTTTCCCGTTGCACAGATCGGCCGTTTGATTCCGCAACAGTCCAAAACAATGGTTCCCTTTTTCACATACGGCGCGATCTCCTCCAGCACCTTGACCGCCTCGCGGGGATACAGGGCAATCAGGATCATATCGCACAGAGCAAGATTCACTTGTGATAGGGATCCGTCGATCGTGCGCTGTCCGAGGGCGGCGCGCATAGTGTTTTCATTGATGTCCAGGCCAAGAACGGCGTCGTAGGTATTCTCGTGAATCGCGGCGGCCAGAGAAGCTCCGATGAGACCGAGGCCAATAATTCCAACTGTCATATTATCAACAGGCTCCTTTTTAAAATACGAATATGTCCGGCGTATCACACCTCGTCGGCGTGGTACATGAAGATGGGCAGGGGGAACCAACTCCGCACGAGGTAGCTTTGGGTTTCCCGCAGACCCGAAACGGGGGAGAACAGCAGTTCTGTGGCTTGCAGGTGTGTCAGCTCTATCTCGACGGGTGCATCCTCCGAAAGCTTTTCAATAGTATGCTTCCCTTCTTTTACAGTGATGCGGAGCCGCTCGTCACGGGCAAAGCCATGGATCAAGAGGGTCAGCTCTCCGTCGGGTAGATCTGCATAGGTAAGCTTCAATGCCAGAAAAGCATCGATGGCGGCTTCATAGCGGAGAACGTTGTACATCATGGAGCACTGAATACTCATGCCCTCGGCGATGGGGGACAGAATACGCAGGTATTCGGTTTCATAGGCGGGGATCAGAACCGAGAAGCCCTCGTTCAGCGAGGCAAAAACGGTACGGAGCAGCTTGGTAAGATCCTCGACGCGTTCGGTACGGAGCTCTGTCATGGTATTGCCCCCGGCTATGATGCAGTAGCCCGCAAAGCGGTCGCCTTCGGCAGGGTCATGAAAAACCACGAGCTTGGCCTTCCAGGTGTTAGCAATATCCAGGTAGGTCTCGCGGGGACGGACGGGAGCGAAGGGCTTGCCTTCGGTGATGCGGAGAATATCATCCAGGACGGAATCGGTGGGATCCTCCACGATCCTTGCGGTGAAGGGAGCTGAAAAATCTCCGAAGGTATGGCGGATATTGTCGCGGGAGATGCTGAAAGAGTAGGCGGGGCCTGCTTTATCGAAGCCGAAATACTGGTAACGCTGACGGCGGCCGCCAAGGGTGGAGAGGACGATGCCGTCGGCGATCATATCCTCCAGCGACTTGTTCATGGCCAGCTTCATGTAGCCCTTGGAGCGGTGGTCGGGGTGGACTGCCACGTTTCCGATGCCCCGACAGGGGAGACGGCGGCCGCAGACAACGATCTCATGGTCGTAGGCACCCACGGCGGCGGTCAGCACCCCGTCCTCGGTGACCACGTAATTCTGATCCTGAGGGCGGTACTCCTCGCGATAGCACTTGGGCAGAAGGCCCAGAAACTCTGTTTCGGGTGTGGTGAAGCCAAAGCTCAAATTAATGAGGGCCATGTAATCGGCATAGGGGATACGGTTCCCACGACCGCAGTAAATATTCTTGTTCATACTGTATTTCCTTTCAGTTTACCACTCGATTTCGCCAATCATCAGTCCATCACCGAGATAAATGGTCGCGGTGCTTCCCTCCGGCGCCTCCAGATGCATGATGTTTTCCACCGACGCGGAGTAAAGGTGCTCACCCGAAGCGTCGTGCACCGAGATCTTCATTCCTGTATCGGGATGGTTCAAGATGATGAGAGTCATGCGGCCGCTCTCGGTGAAGGTCACTTCGAGGAAGTGCTCGTCCGTTCGGTCACATTCGGGAGCAAAATAGGTAACGTAGTGGCCGTCGGTCAGGGACAGAAGTTCGGTACGGGGAATAAAGTCACTGTCCAGTCTCAGAAGCGGGGAGACGTTATCCTCGCTGACGGCGGAGAACTCGGATACTGTGATCCAGCTGGTCTGATCGGCGGTGATATTCACGCGGATGTATCTCGCCTTGATATGCACGTCCGCTACGGTATCCCGATCCTTAAGGGTCGTGATGACCGTCCAGATCTGTCCGTCATCTGAGTAACACAGCTCGCCGCTCTGCACGTAGTCAGTGGCATGGTCCGGCACGCCCGACTTGAAGGTGATACGGGAGACCGAGACGATGGCACCGAGGTCGATCTCGAAGTAATCCCCCTTCTGCCCGCCTCGGGAGGACCAGAAGTAGGTGTTGGGATCGCTGTCGCTCATGAAATCGGGGCCGTAGGTGGAGTAGGTGGGCAGGCTTGTGCTTAAAGTGGGGGCACCGACGGCACCTTCGTCTGCTGCGGTGCGGTTGGTATTGACCTCAAAGGCGCGGCATTTGACCCAGCTCGTGTCGGCGGGATCGCCTGTTCTGATTCGAACATAGCGCGCCTTGACGGTAAGCCCTTTCAAAAACAGCTCGTCGCCGCAGTTGCCGCTGTGGAGCACCGTCCATTTCTCGCCATCGGCAGAATACTCCACTATGCCTTGTTTCAGCACGTCGCTGCCGCCCACGCCCGTGGCTACGTAGATGTTTTCGACGTCAATGACGCTGCTGAGATCCACTCCGAGGTAGCCTGTCTTGTTCCCTGCGGCGGTATTGAGGTCGCCGTGGGTCCAGAAGTAGGTGGAATCGTCGCCGTCGGTCATGAAGTCAGGGAGATAATTCTGATAGACGTTGCAGTTGGTGTAGGGCTTGGCGGGTGCGGAGCTTATGCCATCGATCTGCCCCAGAAGGATGCTGAAGCGGTTGTTCAGAGTGCTGAAATACGTGGTCAGCACTTCGGCCGATACGAGACGGGGGTTATTCCGTATGCTTCTCTCAATCACCTTGTACTGTCCCAGCGAGCGCACCATGGTGTCCAGGCTCTTGCCGTCGCAGTAGTCGGCCTCCATCTTCATGTAGATGACACCCATCTCGCCGTAAGCGCGGTACTTCTCCACCCACTCGCGGATCTCCGCCACCATATCCTTGTTCCCGGAGGCGAGGATGGCGTCGGCGTTTGCTACCATGCGTGTAAAGAAGTCCTGCAAAGCCCGGATGTTATCGGCGGAATCGTCCTTTCGGAAGGCGGTCAGAAGTGCCTGTAGCTCCACGCTGTCGGTATTCTTATTGATGCCCGACGCGCAGGTCATGGAGATAAAGTCGAGAAGCGCCTCGGGGGCATCGGGCATGAGCGCCTCACAAGCCGCCTTGAGGGAGGCCTCGCTGTCGTAGGCTTCGGGATTCCAGAGGTAGTCCCCCGTGGTGAACAGGGGCACCATGGAGGCATAGCCCTGGTTCATGGGATTGGCAGTCAGACCCGTGATGGACTCATACAGGGTGGTCTCCAGATTCACGCAGGGGCCCATGAACAGATGATTGGCCAGAGTATCGTTGACGGGATAGTTCCACCAGATGAGCACCTTGCGGCCATAGGTCTTGAGGATGTGCTGAAGCGACCGGTTAGTGATGGACTCGGGAATCACGCCGGGGCCCGTCCACATGAGCACCACATCCTTGTGGATCAGGGGGGCGATCCTGTCTGTATAGTCGGTCAGGAAGGGATCGCCGTACTCGGTGGTGATGGCGATGAGATCGCTGACACCCTCGTGGGTCTCCACAAAACGGGTCTGGAAGTCGGTTAGAAGCTTCGCGTGCCCTTCGGCATCCAGGGTAGGAATATCGTCTAAGAAAATGGCGAAATCACGGCATCCCAGCTCGTAGATCTGCTCGCATTTGGCCATAAGCTTTTGGAAATCGGCTTCGTAGCCGCTTCCCAGGTTGACGTCGCCGCCCGGAGAGATGGCGTACACGAACTTAACGTAATTCTCCTTGGCGGTCGTGATGAGATCGGTCATACGCTCCAGCTCGGCTCCCGTATAGAGAGAACGCCACTGCGCGCGGTGCTTGGGGTCATCCTTGGGCGCGTAGATGTAGGCGTTCATCTTGTTTTCGCCCATGAAGACGAACAGATCCTTACGGTACTCGTGGGTCCAGGCGGTGCCGTAGAATCCCTCGATGACACCGCGTATGGGGTTGCGGGGCGCGTCCTTGACCAGAACGGTCGGGCATTTCCCGTTCTTCATGAGCTGTTGCAGGGTCGTAAGAGCGTAGAACACGCCGCGTTCGGTCTGCGCTTCGATGGTTACACCGTCGGCATTGACGTTGAGGATGTAGCCCTCGTCAGCACCATAGGAAAGCTCGCTCATCTCACGCAGGGTGACTTTCAGAGGCAGGCCTCCCTCAGCAACTGCGAATCCAAGCTGATTAAGCGGTCCTTCGTATCCCTCAGAGCCCTCGGCGGGGGTAAGAGTCGAAAGCTCGATCATGACCGATTCGTCGAGGTGTACGTCCATGGGAGACGGATAGACGGCGATCCCTTCAGGGGGATCGGGCTCTGAGGGCTCGCCTGTGGACTCCTCTTCCGTCGGATCGGTCGTTTCGGGCTCTCCCGGCTCGGTCCCGCTGTCTGCGGAGATATCGGTATCGGAACCGTCGGCCTCGCTCTCGGGAGGCACGCGAATGGGATCCTTATGAACCGCCATACACCCGGATAAGCAAAACAGGGCGGCCAGGGTCAAAAGAAGAAAACGGAACAAAATAGAATGCTTCATATTCAGTATCTCCAGAGTTTAATTAGTTGACGTGTGGGCTTTTCAGGATCACGTGACCGTCGAACTCTGCCCAGACGGTATAGCCGTATTCTTCAAAAACCTTGCGGTACTTGTCGTCCGTGCCGTTGCGGCAGACGGCGTAGTCCACGTCGTGCTCCTTGAGATGGATGTTGCTTCCGCTCATTACATGATAGGAATGCTCGTATACCTCACGACGGTCGGCGCAATGGGCCACGTAGCTTCCGGGCACGCAGGCAGAGGCATCCTCGGGCAAAGTATCCAGCATGGCTTCGATGGCTTGGTAGCGGTCTTTCCCCCTCTCCCAGGCGTCCGTATACTGGTTATACCTGGGAATGACGATGAAGATATACATACAGCAGGAGGCCGCCGCGCCCAAAGCCAGCAGTCTGCGGCGGGGGATGGGCTGAATATCGGGGAGATTGAGGATCATGGCGTACATCAGGAATGCCGTAATGCCGAAATGATACTGGAAATTGATGCTGTACTGGTATTTGTAGGTGGTCAGCACGTTGAGCAGGATGGGTGCCATGAGCAACCAACGGGACTGTTTTTTGGTTACGAAAGGAATCATGCCGACGGGGAGAAGCATCTGGATCATATAGACGACCTTGGCCCAAGGCGAGCGTTCTACGAAGAAGGAATCCAGCGTTGCTTTTTCGGTCGAGAAGAACTGGGTCAGAAGATAGCCGGGATTTTTGAGGGCCGTGAGGATCGCCCCCAGCAATCCCTTATCCTTATCGTAGATCAAATTGTCAAATCGATTGACCATGGGGCCTGCGATGGAGGGGCGAGGGGTATCCGTCGCGTAGAAATCCGCCCAGTAGGCAGCGGAGCCCTCCAGGATGGCCAAGGCAATCAGGAAGTAGGCGGCGGAGGCCAGGGCGAGCAGGATGCCGTGCAGATATTTCTTTCGGGAGAGGATCAAATAAATGGCGAAGAAGATCACGTAGATGGCGGCGTCCTCCTTGACCATGAGGGTCAGGAATGCGAAAACGTACATCCAGAGATACTTTTCCTTCTCGAAAAAGTAGAATACCCACATGAGCAGGGGGAGGAGGAAGCAGTTCTCGTGAAAGTCGTAGAAGCAGCCCATAGAAATGGCAGGATAGGCGGCGTAGATGAGGGCGATGACCACCTGGGTAAGGTTTGACAGCTTATAGTGACGGGCAAGAAGAACGGCGGGGATGATGCCCGAGGCCACCAGGACGGCCTGGCAGATCTGGAGGGTCATGGCCGAGGGGAAGATGGCATAGACGGGGAGCAGCAGGTAGTAGATGGGGGAGAGGTGCACCACGAAGTGGGAGAGCAAGACGTCTCGTTCGGAGGAGATGAGAGGAAGACCCGTTTCGGTCATGTTATGGTACATATTGACAAAGAGACCGAAATCGAAGTTGGGAGAGGTGAAGGTCAGGTAGCGCGTACAGGTGGTGACGGATATGACCACCGCGCTGGTAAGCCCCAAGGCCGAAACGATCCCAATGGCAACTCCCGAATGAAGCTTGAGTCTGTCCAGGAGCAGGTCGTTCTTTTGGAGGAAATACAAGATGAAGAGAAAATAAGCGAAAATGACCGCCAGCAAAAATAACGTGTTGTCGGAATTCATCGCATAGCTCCAACCGTCGATCTTGTAACTAATATCGGTTTCAAAGGTACTCACCCAACGGAGCGCGCACCCAGTCGCGCCCAGAAGCAGGAACCAGGAATCGGTCTCGTACCCTTGCAGAATTGCGGCGAAGGCGGTCATGAAGCAGAACAGCGCGGCGATGACTATGAGCATTACGCCGAGGCTTGCGTCCTGGGCGAAGGAGAGATCGTAGAAATCTCCTTCGGTATGGAGCAGAATGATGAGTGCATATAAGCTCCAGGCCGCAATGAGGCGGCAGATGTTGCGCTCCATGGTCAGTACGGCCTTCAGCCGGGAGCCCGTTTCATTGTGTTTCGGTTTCATGGGGTTCTCACTTTCTTGTTTTACTGTATAAGACGACAAATCCGTCAGAATATGATACCTATATTTCAAAAAATTACAATCACTTAATTATACACCATATTATCGTGTCTGTCAAGGTTTTTGAAACAATGTTACGCGGTATTCATATTGAGTTTGCAAATGGGGCGTATAATACAGATAGAAAAAAAACATACTTCGCCGCTATGCGGAAGAAAGGATAGACTATGTTCAACATTCTTGTCGTTGAGGACGATTTCAACACGAGGCGTCTCATGTGCGCCGTTCTGGAACGATACGGGTATCACCCCATTCCCGCCACCGACGGTGTGGATGCCCTGGAGCAGCTGGACAAAAAGCACGTGGACCTCATTATTCTGGATATTATGATGCCCAAGATGGATGGGTATGAGTTCACGCATATTCTGCGCGAGGGTGGGAATACCCTTCCCATTCTGATGGTTACGGCTAAGGAAACTCCCGCCGATAAGCATCGGGGCTTTATCATCGGTACCGACGACTACATGACCAAGCCCGTGGACGAGGAGGAAATGATCCTGCGGATCGCCGCTCTGCTTCGCCGCTCCCGCATCGTCAGCGAGCGGAAGCTTGTCGTGGGCTCCACCGTCCTGTACTACGATTCCCTCACCGTCCGCACCGACGGAGAAGCTTTAGGAGCGGCGGGAGGCTTGGAGCTGCCTCAGAAGGAATTTCTCCTTCTCTTCAAGCTTTTGTCCTATCCCAACAAGATCTTCACCCGCCGTCAGCTTATGGACGAGATCTGGGATATGGATTCCGATTCCGACGAGCGAACCGTTGACGTACACATCAGCCGTTTGCGGGATCGCTTCAGAGGGAATCGGGACTTTGAGATCATCACGGTGCGCGGTCTGGGGTATAAGGCCGTTTACCTCAGATGAGGCTTCCGCGCGACTCCCGGAGGGGGGGGCATCCCCGCCGTAAGCTCAGAGGACGCTTGGGGATCAAGTCCTTTCGGGTTGAGCTTACGGTGATCGTATTCTCCCTGATGTTTCTTACGTCGGTCTTCACGGTCTTGGTCTACATTCTACTGCAAATATTCTTTCCCGCGTTCAAAAGCTTTAACGGCCTCGCCTCCAGCGCATCCACCCTCATTGCCTGTACCATCATCGGGACGGCGGCTGCGGCCATCTTCACCAAATGGGTGCTGTCCCCCCTCAGCGAGATGATCGAAGCCACCGAACGCATCTCCAAGGGGGATTTCAAGGTGCATATCCAAGAAACCTTTGACGAAAAATCCGATTTCGGTATCCTGCAACGTTCCTTCAATCACATGGCCGCCGAGCTGGACGGGATCGAGATGTTCCGAAAGGACTTCATCAACAATTTTTCCCACGAATTCAAAACCCCCATCGTCTCCATCCAGGGCTTTGCCCATCAGCTCCAGGCAGGGGGGCTTTCCCCCGTAGAAGAACGAGAATACATCCGCATCATCGCCGCTGAATCCGACCGTTTGGCCAAGATGGCTACCAATATTCTTCTGCTTTCCAAGTTGGAAAATCAGGCAATCGTTACAGATAAGACAGAATTCTATCTAGACGAACAGCTTCGTACCTGCCTCGTGCTTTTGGAAAAGCAATGGGCTTCCAAGGAAATCGAGTTGAATATTGATCTTGACGAGGTCAGATACCGCTTCAATGAAGATATGCTCTCTCAGCTCTGGCTGAATCTGTTCAGTAACGCCATTAAATTCACTCCCGAGGGCGGAACCATTTCCTGTACCCTGCGGGCCGATGAGCATACCGTTACGGTTACGGTATCCGACACGGGAATCGGCATGAGCGAGGAGACCCGACAGCATATCTTCGATAAATTTTATCAGGGCGACACCTCCCATACGGGAGCTGGCAACGGCATCGGACTGAATATCGTCAGCCGCATTCTTTACCTCTGCAAGGGCTCCATACAGGTACAAAGTGAGGTAGGGCGCGGAAGCACCTTCACCGTCAGCTTGCCCGTTACGGTTCCTGCATACGCTGACGTCAAGGAATTTGAATCATAATCCACGAAAAGGAGACAAGCAGGCATGAAGCCGAACAAGAAACGGAAAGGAACTCCCTGCATTCCCATTCAAAAGAGCCGCGCTTCGGTCATTTTGGGTATTGTCTCGGCGATTTTCCTGTCCTTGACTGTGCTGGGCATCTGGCTTATGCGGGAATATATTCAGGAGCCTGAGCGTATACGGGAAGCTATTGGCGACCATTACTTGTTGGGGGCGGTTTCCATGGTGCTGATTTCGGCCGTGCAGGTCATTGTTGCGCTCATACCGGGGGAATTCGTGGAAATTGCCGCAGGGTACGTTTTCGGAAGCTGGGCTGGTTCTCTTCTTTGCCTGGCAGGAATCGTGTTGGGAAGCTGTACCACCATTCTTTTGGTAAGACGGTTCGGCTCACGTTTGGTCTACGCCTTCTACCCCAAGGAAAAGATCGATGCCCTTCCCATCATTGGCGATCCGCCCAAGCGAAATCTTCTGACCTTTCTTTTGTTCGTCATTCCGGGCACGCCCAAGGATCTCTTCACCTATGCGATCGGACTGACCGATATGAGCATTCCTCTCTATATTGCCCTGACGACGGCGGCACGTTTCCCTTCCGTGATCCTGTCTACGCTCAGCGGGGATGCCGTTGGTACACGGGACTACCGCATGGCGGTAATCTTTATTATTGCTACGGCGGCCGTCAGCGGATGTGGCTTGCTCGTTTACCGGATTTTCAGCCGCAAGCACGCTGAAAAGCGAGCGGTTTCTCGGGAGATTCCCACAATCCCCCACGACGATGATCCGAAATCCGATCCCCCCATGGCTTCCCGGTGACGGGGAGCCATATTTTTTAGGGGTTTCCAATGCGGATCCCTGCGAATGTGGGGAAAATCTCATAAATTACATTGACAAAACAGCATTGGCGTAGTATAATAAAACCAATCACCACCGAAAGGAGAACCACCGTGAAAAAACTGATCCTCAAGCTTTCAGCTGTTTCACTTTGTCTGTTTCTTTTGTTATCCGCCCTGTTTGCGCTTCCCTTTTCCGCCTCGGCCGAAGAGCCTGTCATTGAAGGCGACGCTACCCGCTTGACCGTAGACAAGTCTGCCTATGCCGAAGGAGAGGCGATCATGGTTTCCGGTGTTGGCTCGGGTACCGATTGGTTGGGCATCTACCGTGTAGGTGCGCCCCATTCCATCCGTTGGACTTACATCGATACCGCAAGAGGCGGCCCCGGCTCGGGCGTCGCGGTCAATATGCGCACGGTTCCCGACGTCAACGCCGGAGAGCCGGTAGATATTCCCGCAGGCACCTACATCATCCGTCTCATGGCCAACGATTCCTCCGATTTTTCCAATTGTATCGCTATGACCACCATCACGGTAGGCGACGGCGCGGAGCCAGATACCGGTGTCTCCGCTCCTACGTCGGCTTCGTACAAATTGGAGCATGACTCCGACGGCTTTGCTACGGGTACCGTAACCGTCAAGATGCCCATGAGCGAGACCAAGAACCGCAGTATCGTCATGTACTGGGCGGATGCAAACGGCAAGCTTCCCGGCTATACCTCCCTGGCCAAATTTAAGGTTACGGGAGAAACCACCAGCTTCACCTTTGGAAAGCATATCATGATTCCCGCCAGCGCGACACGCCTTCTGGTGTACGCTATGAACAACACAAGCGGTGCGGTTTCTGCTTCCTGCGTTTCCATTGATCTCCCGGAGGGCGCGGCTCACAAGAACCCCGGTGTTGCCTCCAATGCAGAGCTTTTTATCATGAGCGATATCCATATTACTCTCAATCAGGCTCACGTTCACAACAAGAATTTCAGCCATATGCTGGAGGATGTAGCCTCCCTCAATGCTGACGCGCTGGGTATTTTCGTGGTGGGGGATATGGCCGATACGGGCAATGAGCAGGAATACAAGAATATGCTCCAGCTCTATGAAAATGCCGGTAAGGTGCCTCCTTTGTTTCTGGCCATCGGTAACCACGATCTATCGGGGCTTCCCTTCGACCAGGCCAACGAAATGTTCCTGAAATACGCTACCCTGCCCGACGGCTCCCACCCCACCGATACCAGCTATGATTTCTGGTTGAACGGTTACCACTTTATATTCCTGGGGACCGATCACGCTACAGGTCTTCATTCCTCCTTTACCCGCGATACCATGACTTGGCTGGACGAAGCGATCAGCGAGAACCGCGATCCCGAGCGTCCCGTCTTCCTGTTCCTTCATCAGTCCATCTCCAATACCGTATCGGGTTCTCTCCCCGGCGAAGGATGGAGCGGCGTTGACAACGAAGGAATGCTGAAAAACGTGCTGAAGAAATACCCTGAGGTCATGTTCTTCAACGGCCACAGCCACTGGACCATGGATTCCGTAGGCAATATGTTCGAAGGAGACAGCAAGCTTCCCTGCCGCATATTCAACTGCGCATCCGTTGGCTATTTGTGGTCGGGCTATAACATTGTCTCGGGCGAGCATCTGAACGGAAGCCAAGGCTATATGGTAAAGCTGTATGACGACCGCCTCTACATTCTGGGACGGGATTTTTCAGCCGGCGAATGGATCCCTTCAGCTCAATACTGCATCATGCTCAAGGAGCCCGCAGAGGAAACGACCCCCGAAGAAACGACCGCCGCCTCTGAGCCTGACGGTACCTCTGAGGACACGGTCTCTATCCCCGACACCGCAGAAACCTCCGCCGAGCAGACCCCTTCGATGACCTCTCCCGTTTCAGATGCAACCGACACAAAGCCTTCCGGCGGAAGCGGGTGCGGCGCGCTCATCTCCTTCTCGTCTCTGCTTGTACTGATTCTTGCAGGCGTTCTTCTGCTCAAGCGCAGAAAGGACTGATTCCGTTCTTCCCTCCCCCACGGTGGATTCCGTGGGGGATTTTTGATGCGGCATACGTTTCTTGGACATGAGGTAAGACCTCATTCTTTGGTGCTTCCGTATGAGCCCGTAAAACAAAAGCAAGAATACGGCACACCTCTTTCGAGATATACCGTATTCTTGAAATCTGTCCTTCGGTGCATGGCTCCGAAGTCATTTTTGTAAAAATTATCTGTTCAGAATGAGCTTTGTCAGTTCTACGGGCTCGACGATGGTGTCACCCTTGTAGACGCGCATATTGCCCGAGGCGATCTCGTCGATCAGCACCACCTCGCCGTCCTTGGTGTAGCCGAACTCAAACTTGATGTCCCAGAGATCCAGGCCGATAGTCTTGAGGTCGTCAGCGACGATCTTGGTGATAGCGATGGTCTGCTTCTTCATGGTCTCGAACATCTCGGGAGTCATGACGCCCAGCACGGCCAGGCCCTCGCCGGTGACCAGGGGATCGCCCTTCTCGTCGTTCTTGAAGGTGCACTCCACGTAGCCGCCCTCGATGCGGGTACCGTTCTTGATGTACTCGCCGTAGCGGCGGATGAAGCTGCCGGTGGCAACCAGACGGCAGATGACCTCCAGGCCGTTACCGCCCTGTGCCTTACCGAAGTTCTGCGCGGGCAGGACCTCCATGGTAGCGTTCTCCACGTCGGCGGAGATGTAGTGGGTCTTGATGCCTGCGGCCTTGAGCATCTCGAAGTAGTAGACCGAGGTCTGGAGATTGGCCTTACCGATACCCTCGATGGTGAGTCCCACAGAATTCTCACCGGGATCGAACACGCCGTCCTTACCGGTGCAGTCGTCCTTGAACTTGAGGAGAACGTTTCCGTTTTCCAGCTCGTACACGTCCTTGGTCTTGCCTGCGTAAATCTTCTTCATAATCTTGCTCCTTTAGCAAAAAATTCATGATGATTCGTGGACACACCGACGGCGTTGGCCGCCTGAGGGCTTTTGAATCTTACTCAATCATTATAGCACTTTCGGGGGGATTTTGCAATATTTTTGTTGAATAAATATGCGGTTCCGGGAAAAAAAGTTTTTAGATATTTTGCGATACGACTCAGAGAAGCGGCACGCCGGCGGCTTCGCAGGCGGCCACGGTTTCGGTGTCCCAGATGGAGGACTGGACCTCGCCGATGTGGCAGCAGCCCATCATGAGCATACAGAGACGGGACTGACCGATACCGCCGCCGATGGTCAAGGGCAGTTCGTTATTCAGAAGCATCTTGTGGAAAGGCAGGCTTCTGCGGTCGTCACAGCCCGAAATCGTGAGCTGGCGATCCAGAGATTCCGCATCTACGCGGATACCCATGGAGGAGATCTCCAGGGCGCGGCCCAGCACCTCATCCCAGAAGAAGAGGTCGCCGTTGAGCTGCCAGTCATCGTAGTCGGGGGCGCGGCCGTCGTGGCGGTTGCCCGATCTCAGCTTGCCGCCGATCTGCATGATGAAGGCGGTGTGGTGCTCCCTTACGAAGGCCTTCTCCCGTTCGGAGCCGGTTTTGAGGTCGGGATACAGATCCTCCAGCTCCTGTGAAGTGATGAAGGTGACGTCCCGCTCCAGCTTGGTGGTGAGCTGGGGGAAGCGGACGCGGAGTTGATCGTTGGTATCACAAATGGCACGGACGATGGCGCGGACGATGAGCTGGAGGTAGTCGATGGTGCGGGTCTCGGGGGTGATGATCTTCTCCCAGTCCCACTGATCCACATAGATGGAGTGGATGTTGTCCAGCTCCTCATCGCGGCGGATGGCGTTCATATCGGTGTAGAGGCCGTGTCCCACGGTGAAGCCGTAGCGCTTCAGGGCCAGGCGTTTCCATTTAGCCAGAGAGTGGACCACCTCGGCCTCGGCGCCGATGGCGGGGACGTCGAAGGAGACGGGGCGCTCGTAGCCGTTGAGGTTATCGTTCAGACCCGACGCATCGGTGACGAACAGGGGTGCCGAGACGCGCTTGAGGTTCAGGGCGTTCTGGAACTCGGTCTGGAAGTGGACCTTGATATAGGAAATGGCGCGCTGGGTGTCGTAGGCGTCCAGCACGGGCTTATAGCCTGCGGGGATGTAGCATTTGTTCATGGGGGGCTCCCTCCTTGGGGACGGTGACAATAGATGGGGATATTATAGCACATGTAGGGGGAAAAGTCAAGGGCTTGATTTCAAATTTGGGTTTATCGGTGAGTTTGTTCCCCGAAAGAAAACGAATATTTTTCTGTGCGCGTTCTCCCTCACCCGCCTGAGGGCGGGAGCTCCCTCCCGG
>JAGBAS010000021.1 GCA_017938885.1 Clostridia bacterium | reverse complement strand
CTGTTTGAAATGAGGCGGTTGTGGCTTGCGTGCGTTATTTGCCCTCTCACCGCTTCGCGGAGCTCCCCCAGAGGGGGAGCCTTAGAACGGTTAGAAAACACTTGTCGGCAAATGGGATTTTGCTGAGTTTAGTACGAAAGGCTCCCCCTCTGGGTAGCGAAGCGGCGACACGGTAGTGAATGACTGCCGGTGGCAGTCAGAGCCGTGTCGTGACCGAGCCGAAGCGAGACAGCTCCCGCCGCAGGCGGGTGAGAGGGCAACACCGCAGGGTCAACACAAACAAACTTCCCTATAAACCCCAATTTCTTTACGAGAAGTCCAACTCCTCGCCCTTGTGGTTGGTAAACACATACTTCACGCCATCCTCCGTGAAGGTCAGGGCTGTGCCCGTGAATTCGCCGGAGGCGTGGCCGCCTCCCATGGGCTTGGGATGATCGCAATGGGCGGAGGTCAGGAGGGTGCCGAACTGAGGTGTGGGGTTGCCGTGGAAGTAGTCGTCGGGCTGGAGGCCTACGCGGTGCTCGTGGCCGCAGATGAGCATATCGATGCCAATCTCGTTGAGCCATCCGATCCACTTCTCGTAGAGAGTGGGGTTCTTGTCGTTGAAGGGGCGGTCGGTGTAGGTGAAATTGATGTGGCAGAGGGCGATACGGCGGGTGATGCCCTCGGCTTTGTAGGTGTTGTCGGCATTTTCCACGAGGCTGCGGAGATAATCGGTCTGGGCGTTGCGGAAGGGAAGGAAGTCAGCCACACCGCCGGTCTCGGGGAGGCCGTACTCGATGTTGGTGTCGGGCTTGTCCTCGCCGCAGTCCAGCACCACGCCCCACACGCTTCCTGTGCGGAAGGTGTAGTAGGTGGCACCGCTTCGAGTGGGGATATACTCATGCAGATGCTCGGCCATATAGCCTCTTGTATCGTGGTTGCCTCGGACGTAGACGGTAGGGAAGCGTCCCCCCGTGATGGCGGAGGTGAGGTGATGGAGGGTCGTGACCTGCTCCTTGGTCGCGGCGGAATCACCGATGTCTCCCAACAAAAGAAGGAGATCGAAATTCCCGTGAGCCAGCGCGGTTTCGGCGGGAACGGTCACCTGTCCGTGGGTATCAGCCAGGACGTAGGCCTTGACCTCGCCCTCGGCGGGGACGGGGGTGAAATCGTACTCGTAGGCCTCTGTGGGGGAGGGCTTGGGGTAGTAGTTGCAATGGTCGGCTAAAGGGGTGATATGAACACGGTAGGCCTTCGCCTTATCCAGAAGAGACGTGGGGACCTTGATCTTGTGGACGTCGGTATCCGAGCGCATGACGCCGTTGATACTGTCGGTGAAGGTGCGTCCATCCACCACCACCGAGGCCATGGCGGGGCACCCGCAGAGCAGGATGATCTCGTAGTCCTGCTCTACGAGAAATACACCGGGGTGACAGGCAAGGGAGACCGATCCTACGGCGTTTATGGGAGAAGGGGTGATGTCCATATCATTCCTCCTTGCTTTCGGTGTCGAGGTAGGGGGTGATATCGATTTTTGCCAGCTCGGAGGCCGGGATCTTGGATTTTGCCCGCTCAAAGTACTGAATGTTGTTGCGGAGCATGAAGGTGAATTGATTGTTGGGGGTGCGTCCCTCGGCCTCGGAGACGTAGATGAGCTTGCGGAGCAGATCCTCGGAGAGGCGGACGGGGACAGTATAGGTTTGTTTCATGATGGTCACTCCTTTCGTGGATAAGCAAAAGGACGGGAATACTCCCGTCCTTCGGTGAATTCAATTGTCTGATTTGGTTGCGGTCACATCAGCGGGAGACCTTGGTGACCACGGTGACGGGGTTGTAGTAGCGGAGGAGCTTGAGGGTCTTTTCGGTGGCCTCAAAGTAGACCACGCATTTCTTGCCGTTCTCCTCAAAGGTGGCGTAGTACTGATCCTCGGCGGTGGAGTGGGAGGCGAACATGAAGGTTTTCTCCACGCCCTGCGCCTTCAGCTTGGCGTCGGATTCGGCGGTGCGGGGGGCGCACTCGCGGAAATCCTTGATGGTGACCTCCAGGACCTTTTTACGCTTCATGCCGCCGTAGATGCGGGAGAAGGTCATGACACCCGAGACCATGGAGTACTCCAGCTCGCAGTTGAAGATCTTCCAGAAGTAAAGGACCAGGCCCAGAAGACACAGGGGGAGGACGGCGAGATAGAAGATGGTGCAGAGGGAGACGACGACCCAGATGGTGACGAAGGCCAGGAGGGCGAAGCGGCCCCAGAACTTGAGGGCCTTGCGCTTGCCCTCGGCGCGCTCGTCCACGACGAACTCAAAGGTGTTGAAATCGCTCATGATGATGTACCTCTCTTGATGATGTTAGATTATGCCCATTATACCATAATTTCCCGCAGATTGCAAGGAGAAAACGTGTTTTTTGCCAAATTATTTTTCTCTTTTGAGCAAAAAAGGGGTGTACGGATAATTTCGCCAAAAAATCATGAAATAATTTCGAAAAATTCATAATTTACCTATTGCATATAAGCGGATTTTATAGTATAATATAATGAATAATAAGCATTCCAAAGGAGTATTCCCATGAAAGCAGTCATCACCGTAACCGGCAAAGACAGCGTGGGTATCATCGCCAAGGTGGCGACTTCCTGCGCTGAGTATGGTGCCAATATCGTGGATATTTCTCAGTCTGTTCTCAGCGACTATTTCGCCATGATTATGCTGGCGGATATCGATTCCCTGACCATTGAATTCTCGGAGTTCGTGGACAAGCTGGAGGCACTGGGGAAGGCAAACGATCTGGTGATCCACACCATGCACGAAGATATTTTCAACACCATGCATCATATCTGAGGAACCCGTCCATGCTTGATACGAGAGATATACTGGAAACCATCCAGATGATCCGAGAGGAGAATCTGGATATCCGCACTGTCACCATGGGCATCTCCCTCTTCGATTGCGTCAGCGACGACGGGGCTCGCCTGTGCGATAACGTGTACGACAAGATCACCCGCAAGGCCGAAAAGCTGGTAGCCACGGGTCAGGACATTGAGAAAAAGTACGGCATCCCCATTGTCAATAAGCGGGTGTCCGTGACCCCCATCTCCCTGGTGGCGGGCAATATGTCCCCCGACGTCTTCCTGAAGCTGGCTCACACTCTCCAGCGGGCGGCTGACACCGTGGGTGTCAACTTCATTGGCGGCTACTCCGCTTTGGTCCACAAGGGCATGACCCAGGGAGACCGCAACCTCATCTCGGTGATCCCCGAGGCTCTGGCTGAGACCGAGCTGGTCTGTTCTTCGGTCAACGTAGCCACCACCAAGGCGGGCATCAACATGGATGCCATCCGCCTCATGGGCTCCACCATCAAGCGAGCCGCCGCGCTCACCGCCGACCGCAATTCCATCGGCTGTGCCAAGCTGGTGGTATTTGCCAACGTCCCCGAGGATAACCCCTTCATGGCGGGTGCCTTCCACGGTGTCGGGGAACCCGATACGGTCATCAACGTGGGCGTCTCCGGCCCCGGTGTGGTGAGCTCGGCCATCGCTCGTGCAGGGGATTGCGACCTGTCTGCGCTGGCGGATATCATCAAGAAGACCGCCTTCAAGATCACCCGCGTGGGTCAACTGGTGGCCTCGGAAGCCGCCGACCGACTGGGCGTTCCCTTCGGGATCGTGGATCTGTCCCTGGCACCCACTCCCGCGATCGGTGATTCGGTGGCCTTGATTCTGGAGAACATGGGTCTGGAGTCCTGCGGGGCTCACGGTACCACTGCTTGTCTCGCCATGCTCAACGATGCCGTCAAGAAGGGCGGTGTCATGGCATCCTCCCACGTGGGCGGTTTGTCGGGTGCCTTCATCCCCGTTTCCGAGGATGCGGGCATGATCGCCGCCGCCAAGCGCGGGGCACTCTCCATCGAAAAGCTGGAGGCCATGACCGCCGTTTGCTCGGTGGGTCTGGACATGATCGCGGTGCCCGGTGACACCCCCGAGGAGGTCATCTGCGGACTCATCGCCGACGAGATCTCCATCGGTGTGGTCAACACCAAGACCACCGCCGTCCGCGTCATCCCCGCTGTTGGTAAGACGGTTGGTGACGAGGTGGACTTCGGAGGCCTTCTGGGTACGGCTCCCATTATGGCTCTCCGCCCCTACTCCCCCGCAAAGTTCATCCACCGCGGCGGCCGCATCCCCGCTCCCATCCACAGTCTCAAGAACTGATGGGGCACTGATACGCAATCCATTTCAAAAAATACAGAAAGGCAGGAAACTAACATGAGCATTTTCAAGGTATTCGGAGCCATCGCCAAGTTCGGCGGTAAGATCGCGGACGTGTACGAGGACGTGCTGGATCGCATCGATCATGTGGTTCACAAGAAGGAATACGAGCGCAAGGCCAAGAAGCGTAAGCTGTTCTGGACCATTCTGCTGTCGGTCGTGGGCGGCATCGTCGTGGTTCTTTTGTTCCCCTACCGTTTCATCGTCAAGCGCAACGGCGATTTCGAGATCCGTACCCTGCTCCTCCGCGTTTACCGCAGAAGCGAGGACTACGACATTCCCGAGGGCGGCAGCGACAGCTTTGACATCGAGGAGGCCACCGAGGCCGAGGATGCCATTGAGGCGTAAGACAGACCCGCACAAGGAGTAACACATGGAGCTTTCGGACATCACCACCCCCGCGCTGGCCTATCTGGGCGACAGCGTGCTGGAGGTCTGCGTCCGCACCTACCTGGTGAGCGAACGGGGGCTTTCCACCTCGGCTCACCTCAATAGCGCGTCACTGGATTTCGTCCGCGCTACGGCGCAATCCCGGGCTATGGGGCGTATAGAGCCTCATCTGACCGAGGCGGAGGCCGCTGTTTACCGCAGAGGACGGAACATGGGACATGGAAACGTTCCCAAGTCCGCCTCGGTAGCAGAGTACCGTCGCGCCACGGGTATGGAGACCCTGTTCGGATACCTGCACCTTACGGGGCAGACCGAGCGGGTGGACTGCCTGTTCCGTCTGGGCTACGGCTTGATCCCCGACGCCAACGATACCATTCAATCAGGAGAATCACCGACATGAGCAATTTTCCCAAGGTAGTTTTGACCGTCGCCGAAATGAGCGGTGACACCCCCGCCGTGCTGGGCAAGATTATCGCCGAGCTTCGTCCCGACAAGGCCCCCAAGACGGTAGAGAACTTCCTCTCTCTGGTCGAGAGCGGCTTTTATAACGGGCTGATCTTCCACCGCGTTATCAAGGGCTTCATGATCCAGGGCGGCGGCATGACCCCCGAGTTCGATCAGAAACATTGCAAGGCCATTCGCGGCGAGTTCAAGGCCAACGGCTACATGGCCAATGACCTGAAGCACAAGAGAGGTACCCTGTCCATGGCGCGCACCAGCGATCCCGACTCGGCCTCCTCCCAGTTCTTCATCATGCACGAGGACGCCCCCCACCTGGATGCCCAGTACGCCGCCTTCGGTCAGGTCGTGGAGGGTATGGAGGTGGTGGATAAGATCGCCTCCTGCAAGACGGGCCGTTACGGCTTCTATTCCGACGTTCCCCGCGTTTGCCTGGTCATCACCGACGCATCCGTCGTGAGCGAGTGATCCCGTAAATACCGCAGCCCCGCAAAGAAAGGCAAGCAAAACCGTTTATCCCCGCCCCGTGCGGATAAAAACAAAAACAAATATATGGAGGATACAAACCATGAAATTCGAATTCAACAAGAAGCAGAACAACGACGTCACCGCTGACGTAGTTGCCGTTGCCGCCGCCGCAGGTGCGCTGGCTGCCGGCTGCGTCATCGCCGCCTACGAGTTCTTCAAGTCCGAGAAGGGCCAGACTACCGTGGCTAAGACCAAGGCGGCTACCGTCGCTGCCGCCGGTAAGGTCAAGGACACCACCGTTGCCGCCGCCGGTAAGGTCAAGGAGACCGCCACCACCGCCGCAGGCAAGGTCAAGGCTACCGCTGCTACCGCTGTGGATGCAGTCAAGGCTAAGCTGCCCAAGAAGGCCGAGGCTTGCGAGTGCGTTTGCGAGTGCGCCGAGGAGGTCGTTGAGGAGGTTGCCGAGGCCGTCGAGGAGGCTGTTGAGGCTGTCGAGGAGGCCGTTGAGGCTTAATTTGCGCCCGAACGACTTGATACGCTACATAGACCGAGTAAAGCAACGAGAGAAGGGAGGGTGCCGCACGGACACCTTCCCTTTCCTTTGAAAGGAGCTGTAACATGAAAAAAATCGTCGTACTGGATGCGGGAACTCTGGGGGACGATCTCTCCCTCCTCCCCCTGGAGGCGGAGGGGGAGGTCACCGTCTACCGCGTATCCCCGCCCGATACCGTCCGTGAGCGCATCACGGGCGCGGATGCCGTGATCCTGAATAAGGTGAAGATCGGTGAGGCTCAGCTTCCCGACGCGGGCGCACCGGGGATCATCTGTGTGGCCGCCACGGGCTTTGACAACATCGACCTGGAGGCTTGCCGCCGCCATGGGGTGGCGGTCGCCAACGTGCGGGGGTATTCCTCCGAGAGCGTCATGCAGGTGACGGTGGGTTTGGTGCTGTCTCTGATTACCCATTTGCCTGCCTACTGTAGGGCCACCGTTGACGGCTCCTACACCGAAGGGGGCAACGCCAATATGCTTTCTCCTGCCTACCACGAAATTTCGGGTCTGACCTGGGGAGTCGTGGGCGCGGGGAAGATCGGATCCCGTGTGGCCGACGTGGCGAGGGCTCTGGGCTGTCGGGTGCTGACCAACCGCCTCCATCCCGACGGGTTGAGCGTGGAGCTTTCGACCCTGCTCAGTGAGTCGGACATCATCACCGTCCACACGCCTCTGACCCCCGAGACGCGGGGGCTGATCGGGGAGCGGGAGCTGGCCATGATGAAGGACGGTGTGATCCTGGTCAATATGGCCAGAGGAGCTGTGACGGACGAGGCCGCAGTAGCCGCCGCCCTTATGTCGGGTAAGCTGGGGGCACTGGGCTGTGACGTATACAGCACCGAGCCCTTTCCCGAAAGCCATCCCTACTATGCCATTCGTGACCGCGAGAACGTGCTTCTGACCCCCCATATGTCTTGGGGAGCCTACGAGGCACGGGCGCGTTGTCTCCGGGAGATGATCCTCAATATGCAGGCGTTTTTCGCGGGGGAGATGCGCAATCGGGTGGATATCTGACCGAACATATCCGAAAGCATCGGAGGGAGCATTCCCTTCGATGTTTTTTTGGCCAATGCCGCTTATGCCGTGTGTGGCTGACAGCATAATCTGCGCATATGCTGTATCAAAACTAGGCGATTGCAGAATGCTTCAAATTGGGGTTTATCGGACTGTTTGAAATAGTGTGGTTGCGGGTTGCCAGCGTTATTTGCCCGGGCTATTTGCCCTCTCACCGCTGCGCGGATCTCCCCCAGAGGGGGAGCCTTGGTACGCAGGAAAGTCCTTATTGGATAACAGTTTTTTTGGGGGTTACGCGAAAGGCTCCCCCTCTGGGGGAGCTCCCGCCGTAGGCGGGTGAGAGGGCAACACCCATGGGTCAGCACGAACCAACAGCCCGCTAAACCCCAATTTGAAGCATTTTGCAATCGCCTATGTACCCAAACCGAAAGGAGACCCTACCCATGATCCTTGTCAAGCCCTATAACCGCGAGCGCGCCGTTACCTACGCCGAGTCCTGGGCACTTCGCCGTAATCCGCTGTTTCTCAATTTCGCGGGCAGAGGCGGTGACTGCACCAATTTCACCTCTCAATGCCTCCTGGCGGGGAGCTGTACCATGGACTTCACACCCGATTTCGGCTGGTACTACCGCACCCCCGAGGATCGCGCCCCCGCCTGGACGTCGGTGGCTTTTTTCTATGATTTCATCACCGAGCAGCCTGTTTTCGCCAATGAGAACGCCGGTATCGGTCCCTATGGACGGGAGGTACGGGCACAGGAGATCGAGGTGGGAGATTTCATCCAGCTGGCCGATGGGGAGGGCGACTACTACCATACACTCATCATCACAGGCTTCGAGCCCAACGACATTCTCATATGCGCCCACACCGATGATGCCTTGAACCGCCGTCTGTCCACCTACAATTACGCCTCTCTCCGCTTCATCCATATCGATGGGGTACGCGTTGAGGTCCCGGATGATACCTGCTACGAGCCGCTCCTGGAGGGGAGAGCCATTGAGGTGAACGATTTTGACGGGGCTTCCTCGGACGGACAGCCCGGTGAAGCATCGCCTCCCCCTCAGCCCGGTGAGAACGGAGGCGCGGCACCCGATGTGCTGTGATGGGTTCTAATCCGCTCCTTTTTCCCATATAGTGGGGTGTATTCACCCGAAAAGGAGGAGACCATGAAGACCGTCTACGCCACGCGCCCCCGCAGAGAATCGTCGCCTGCTTTGTCGGTGAGCAAGCCTCAGCCCTTTTTGCCTGTTTCTGCGCCGGGGTTTCCCACCGATCTGCTCCCGCCCCGCATCACAGCCGCCCTCCTGGAGGCTCTGCGGGGAGAGACGGGGATGGTGGAGGAGATCCGTCTTCGCGCGGGCAGACGAGCCTCCCTGACCGTTGGCGGCCGCAATATCATGACTGAGGCGATTCTCACCGAGCCCGAGCTCTCCGCGTTGCTTACCCGTATGTGCGGTGGCTCTCTCTACGCCTACAGCCAGACCATCCACGAGGGGTACATTACTCTCCCGGACGGGGTGCGCGTGGGGGTGGCGGGGCGGGCGGTCTGCGAGAATCGGCGGGTCATCGGAGTCTGTGAGATCACGGGACTCTGCATCCGTCTGCCCCACCGATACGGGCGCATGGGCGGGACGGTCTGCCGTCTGCTTCGAAGCCTCAATGACGGGAAATCATCCCCCCAAGGCATCCTGATCTACGCGCCGCCGGGGGAGGGAAAGACCACCCTCCTCCGAGCCGTGGCGGCGGGCTTGGCGGGGGCTGACGGGGGCGCCCCTCTGCGCACCGTGGTGGTGGATACCCGAGGGGAGCTGGGCTTTGAGACCGATGGGCGGGGTTTATGCCTGGATATTCTGCGAGGCTATCCCAGAGCACGTGGGGTGGAGATCGCCACGCGTACCCTGTCGGCGCAGGTGATAATCTGCGACGAGATCGGTGACACCGAGGAGGCCATGGCTTTGATCTCGACCCACCACGGGGGAGTCCCGCTGGTTGCCACGGCGCACGGGGGAAGCGTATCGGAGCTTCTGCGAAAAACAGGGATCCGCCTGCTCCACGAGTCGCGGTTGTTCGGAGCCTACGTTGGCATCACACGGGATGGCCAAGGGGATTTTATCTACCGCATCACCCGCCGCGATCAAGCCGAGAGCATAGCAGACGAGCAGGATGCTGACGGCATGAGCCTGCCCGTCGGAGGTACGGCGTGATCTGGAAGGTGATCGGGAGCCTGGTCCTTTTGCTGGCAGGGGGATATATTTCGGCGGCCATCACCCGCTTTGAACGCCGCCGCTTACGGGTGCTGGACGGGTACATTTCTCTCATTTACTACATAAAAGGACAGATCGATTGCTATGCCATGCCCCTGTCGGATATCCTGGATCGCGCCGATCCCGCGATTCTTGCCGCTTGTCTGGGCCTGGAACCGACCGATCCCTTCCTCCGCTTGTCGACAGAAGGAGGTTTTCCTCTCCCTGCCATGGTCAAGGAGAGCCGCCTCTACCTGGAGCCGGAATCCGAAAGACTGCTGACTACCCTCACAGGCGAGCTGGGTGCCACCTACCGCACCGAGCAGGTTGCCCGCTGTGACTACTACGTTGCCGCCCTCACCGAGGAGCGGAGAAAGCTGAACGATACCCTCCCCTCCCGGCTCAGAGCGACCTGTACGCTGTGTATCTGCTGTGCCATCGGCGCGGCGGTGCTGTTGTGGTAAATTTGGGTTTATCGGTGCGTTCTTTTGCCTTCCCCAGCGGGGAAGGGGGACCACCGCAGGTGGTGGATGAGGAGAGCGGGTTTGGTCTTTCATATGGGTGTATCTGTAAAACCCTTGATACGCCAAGAGAAATTATACCCGATACCAAACCGTAATTCACTCTCCTCTTCCACCGCTCCGCGGTCCCCCTTCCCCGCTGGGGAAGGCTCACGAGGAAACCCACCGATAAACTGCAATTTAAACTTCCTCGAAAGGAATCCCCGTCTTATGGACATCTCCCTCATCATCAAGGTTGCCGGCGTGGGCATACTGGTTTCGGTGGCGACCCAAATACTTTCCAAATCGGGACGGGACGAGCAGGCCATGCTGGTGACCCTTTCGGGGATCGTCGTGGTGCTTTTGCTCCTGGTCGATGAGATTGCTTTGCTCTTTGACCGCATTTGCGGGGTGTTTGGCTTCTGATGGCGGGGGCTCGTATCTGGGGGATCGCGCTGGTCGGGCTGGCGGCTCTTCTGATCCTCCGCGCGTACAAGCCCGAATGGGCGGCACTCCTACGCATGGCGGTTACGGTGGTTGCCCTGGGGCTGACCGTTTCCCTGGCGGGAACGGTCATGGCCTACGTGACCGATCTGACCGATGCCGCAGGAGCTCTTGACGGAGAACCGAGGAGCATTCTGCTCAAGGCATTGGGGGTGGCCTTCCTCACCGAGACCGCCGCTTCGGTCTGCCGCGACAGCGGGGAGGCGGGGCTCGCCTCCTGGGTGGAGACGGCGGGCAGATTGGAGATCCTGCTTTTGTCGTTGCCATTGATCCGCATCGTCCTGGATACCGTAGCCGCCCTGCTGGAGGCATCATGAGGCGAGCCGTGAGAACTGTACGTATCCTGTTCGGTCTGCTTGTGTGGGCGGTCATGACCCTCCTGTTTCCCCTTGCCGTCTCTGCATCCGAGGCATCCGAGGCTGTCACCCTGCCGCATGCCTATGGAGACCTGGCTGATGCTATCCCTCCTGAGATCTCCGAACTTTTGCCCGACGGTCTCTTTTCGGAGGATATGGAGGAAGCCATCACCGCAACCGTCGAGCTGACGGATTGGCGGTATCTGCTGAACACCCTCCTTTCCGCCGTAGGGCTTCGCTTGGACGAAGCGGTGGGACTGCTCTGTATCCTGGTGGGGCTGATCCTGGTAGCCGCTGTCTGTGGGCGATTGCGGGAGGGGCTTGGGGGCTCGGGCGGGGAGCTGTTCGGCTTTTGCCTTCGCTTGACGCTCTATACGGCTATTGTCCTGCAAACAGCGGGAATGGTGGAGACGGTTACCCGCTATTTCGATCAGCTTTCCACTCTCACGGGAGGGATGATCCCCGTTATGGGTGTCCTGTACGCGATGGGAGGAAACCTGGGGCAGGCCGCTGTCAGCGGGGAGATCATGCTGGTTTTTCTGGCGGTCTGTGAGTACGTTAGCGGGACGGTCACGCCGCCCGTTTGCGCAGTCTGTATGTCCTTTTCCCTGTTCGATGCCTTTGGCGCGCGGCTGAGCCTGGCTCCCCTGGGCGAGCAGATCAAGAAATGGTACGCATCCCTCCTGGGGCTGGTGATGTTTTTGCTCTCGTTGGCTCTTTCTGCCCAATCGGTACTCACCGGGAGGGCGGATTCCCTGGGCATGAAGGGGGTCAAGTACGCTGTGGGGAACGCCATTCCCATGGTGGGAGGCGCGGTGGCGGGCACACTGTCCACCGTGGCGGCGGGGGTTACCGCCCTGCGGGGCGTCTGTGGCGTAGCCGGGGTGGTGCTGGTGGCTCTATTGCTCCTCCCGACCCTGGTAGAGCTGCTCCTGACCCGCGCGATCATCCGTCTGGCCGCTACGGTCGCCGCCATGCTCTCCTGCGATGGCGAATCCAAGCTTCTCTCCGAGATGGCCTCCCTGCATGGCTACCTCGCTGCCGCAGCTTCCATTTGTGCGGTGGTCTTTATCATCGCGCTGGCCTTGCTGATCCATAGCGGGGCGGCTCTGGGGTAAAAATGCCGTTTTCGGACTGTGTCCAAGGCAATCGGCGAAGCACTCGTAAGCACCATTCATATCCGATCATGAACATTTATATCCTGACCCTACTCTCCGCCGCTCTGGTTGCCGCCGTGGCAGAGCTTCTCTCCCACAAGGGCGAGGGCGGAAGGACGGCTTCCCATATTCGCATGGTAGCGGGACTTTTTTTGCTGATTGCGTTGCTGGAGCCCCTGCGTGCGGGGGTGGAGCTTCTGCGAAATGCCGTCAGCGGTGACCTGGCCGCCCGTTTGGAGGCATCTCTTCCCGCAGAATCCCCCGAGGATTACGGCGCGATACTCGGGGATACCCTTACCGCCATCAGCCGTGACGAGGTGGAGACCTATGTCGGCATGGCATTGGAGAGGGATTTCGGAATCCCTCCCTCGGGCTGTACCGTCGCCGCCATCTGCGCGTATGAGGACGGAACGCTGACCCTGCAAGAGCTGCGGATTTCTCTCCGTGGCACCCATATCCTTCAAGATCCCCATCCCATTGAAGCGTATTTCACCGAAAAGCTGAACTGCCCGTGCTTCGTGACCGTCGGGTAGGGTTGTATCCCGTGAAAGGAGTCCTCATGACGACAAGCTACCAACAACCACCCGCCGAGCGGTGTGTCAAGTCCATGAAAAAGAGCGGTAAGCTGGCCATTGCGATGGTGGGTGTTCTGTTGGGCGCAGGTCTGCTCTTTTTCGGCAACCGCGTGGGAAAGGATGCGGCTGACCCCACCCCCGATGCACCGCCCGCCGCCGTCTCCCGCTCTGTCGAGGAATACCGCGCCGAGCTGGAGGGGCGCATGGAGACCATTTGCGCCCAAGTGGCAGGGGTTGGGGAGATCGACATAGCTGTCACGCTGTCGGGGGGCTTTGAATACGTGTACGCCACAGACAAAAAGACCACCGTCAGCGGAGAGTCAACCTCCTACGTAACGGTGGGGAGCGGAAGCAGGGAGAGCCTGGTCTACATCACCGAAAAGCCCCCCGCCATCGTGGGGATCGGCGTGGTCTGTACGGGGGGGATGGATGCTACGGTGCGGCAGGAGGTCACCGCTCTGCTCTCAGCCGCCTTTGGGGTGGGGAGCAATAAAATTTACGTCACGGGGCATAAGTGAGGTATATTGCCATAAGGCGTGTCATAGGATGAGGTGTAATCAATTTCAACGGAGGAAACCTACATGAATGCACGCAACGGCTTTGAATCGGTCAAGAAGTTTTTCGAAAGGATGGGGAAGCGGAATCTCATCATTGCGGGGGCGGTGACCCTCATCATCGCGGCGGTGGCGGTGAACTGGATCATTTTCAGCGGCGACGACGGAAAGGACGGCTACAATTACGATGCCTCGGCGGGTATGTCCACCAATTACGGAACGACTCTGAACACGGGGGCCGTGGGGGATGAGACCTCCAAGCCTACGGGGGGGGAGCCCACCGATGCGGATAGCTACTTCTCTTCGGTAGAGGTCAGCCGTCAGCGCGCCCGAGACGAGGCTTTGGAGGTGCTGAACGCCGTCGTAGAGAATAACCAGGCCTCGGAAGAGGTCAAGGCCGAGGCTATGGCCGAGATCCAGACCATTGCCAAGGAGATGAGCCAGGAATCCAACATCGAGTCTATTCTCATGAGCAAGGGCTTCACCCAATGCCTGGCGGTCATCAACGGGGATTCGGCCAATATTGTCGTCCGCACCGAGGGGCAGCTTCAGTCTGCTCAGCTGGCTCAGATCAACGCCGTGGTCTACGAGCAGGCAGGTATTGAGCCCGTCAACATTACCATAGTAGCGAAAAGCTGAAAAGCAGACCATAGAACCGAAAGCCTTCGCAGAGAACATCATCTGCGAAGGCTTTTTTCGTGAAAGGGTATGAGTGGGAGGGCGCGGCACATCAATCAAAGAGGTAATTGACGTTTCCCGACATCAGTGCCAGGGTAGCGCGGTAGACGTTTTCGGGATGGGCGCGGAACTGATTCTCCATGAGCTTGGCGCGGGAGGCGGTATCCGCCCACAGGGTGATGGAGAGCAGGACGGTTTCCCCCTCGGTCAGGGAGCAGGTAACGTGGTATCCGCCTGCGGGAGCGGGAACCGACCGACAGCTCGCCTTGACCCCTCTGCGTCGGAAGTCCAGATACCGCAGCGCGCAGGTGAGGCTTTCCTCCAGAATGGAGGGCAGGATCTCGTTTTGCAACGACTCCACCACAGTGCGCCCCTTGTCGGTGACACGGTAGGCGGGGTCGCCCTTGTCGGTCGTCCCCGCTTCTTGGATCAGACCGCCGTCCTTCATGCGGGCGAAGGATTCGGCGAAATCCAGGTAGGCCACGTAGTCGGTCTGCATGATAACATCGTTGATGGTCACGAAATCCATGGGATAGCCCACGTTCTGCATGAGGTAGAGGACGAAGACCGTGATATTCTGTTTATTTCCGAGAGGTGACGACATAAACTGCCTCCTGTGCGTCTGAAATGGGGGCGGAATGGCCGCCGTCCTAAAATTTTACCACATTTCTTCATTTTTTTCAAGTCCCCTCATTGCATTTTTTTCGGTTTTGTGGTATGATATAAGGGAATACTTTTTCGGAAGGAATTTTTACCATGATCCATGTAGCACTCCTGGGCTTCGGCGTTGTCGGAAGCGGCACCGCAGAGGTTCTGACCCAGAATCAAAGCATTATTGAGAAAAAGGTTGGCCAAGCCGTCAACATCAAGTATATCCTCGACCTGCGGGACTTCCCCGATTCCCCCTTCGCCGACCGTGTCGTCCATGATTTTCAGATCATCGCAAACGACCCCGAGGTGTCGGTGGTGGCTGAGATGTTGGGTGGCTCTCATCCCGCCTACGAATTTACTGTGGCTTGCCTGAAGGCGGGCAAGAGCGTGGTGACCTCTAACAAGGAGGTCGTAGCCAATTTCGGCACCGAGCTGCTGGCTCTGGCCCGTGAGCACGGTGTGTCCTACCTCTTTGAGGCTTCGGTGGGCGGCGGTATCCCCATCATCCGTCCTCTCCGCGAGGATCTGGCCTCCAACAACGTAACGGCTATCAGCGGTATCCTCAACGGTACCACCAACTATATTCTGACCCGCATGGACACCGAGGGTGCCTCCTTCGAGGATGTCCTGAAGGACGCCCAGAAGTTGGGCTACGCCGAGGCCAACCCCGCCGCCGACGTGGAGGGCCTGGACGCCGCCCGCAAGATCGTCATCCTGGCCGCCATGGCCTTTGGCAAGCGCATCGATCCCAACACCATTCTCTGCGAGGGGATCACGGGGATCACCGCCGCCGACAGCGAGCTGGCGGGGGAAATGGGCTACGCCATCAAGCTCATCGGCTACACCACCCGGGTGGATGGCAAGATCCTTGCCATGGTATCCCCCCGCCTGGTGCCTCTTGGCAACCCCATTCACGGGGTGAATGGCGTGTTCAACGGGATTCTGGTCACCGCCGATATGGTGGGGCAGGTCATGTTCTATGGCCCCGGCGCAGGCAAGCTTCCTACTGCATCGGCCGTGGCAGGCGACCTCATCGACGTCATGGGTCATACCCCGGCGGGTATCCATTCCCCCGTCTGGGTAGATGCGACCCTTGACGAGATCGCCGATCCCGATACCTACGTCTGCCGCCACCTGGTGGTGCTGGACGCCCACGAGAGTGACGTCGGCTATCTTGAGACTGTTTTTGGCGGGCTGAACGCCGTTCACTACACCGAGGGCCGCTTCTCCTTCATTACCGAGGAGATGACCGAGGCCGCCGTCAAGGCTTGCATCGAAGCTGTGGATTATCCTTTGGTCACCCGCATCCGCGTGCTGTGAGGAGCTCACCATGAGTCAACTTTTACAGAATCGTGCGGGTAAGAAGAAAAGCAACCGCAAGGGCTGTCTTTTCCTCATCGTAGGCTCTTTTATTGCACTCCTGGCCTGGGGCGGCTATATTCTTGCCGTATCCCTGCTGACGGGGGCCGTCATTGAGGCGCGCCACGGCGGGGAGGTTGCCTACGCGCTCATGAACGTCGTTACTCCCTCCTACGGCATTGCCGCCCTGTTCATCTGGGGCATTTTGGCGGTGTGGTACTTCACGCCCACCGAAGAGGAGCTGAAAAAGCAGAACCAAGGTCTTGCGCCCATGCTGGGGCAGAAGCAGGCGAGCGATGCCCTCCCTAAGCGTACCCTGTGGCTTATTACGGCGGGTCTGCTCCTGGGGACTGTCATCACGGGGACTGTGGCGCTCAACAGCTACAGGCTGGTCACGCCCGAGGGCGTCCGCAGTTACTTCTTCGTGGAGACAGGCTCCTACGAATGGAAGCAGGTCACGGGCTACACCATCGACTGTGAAAACGACGACGACGGCCTTTCGGTGACCTTCACCATGCGGGACGGTAAGCAGTTCGAGATCTTGCAGGGTGTCAACTCCACCACCGAAGAATTCGACGAGCTCTACACCTCGGTCACCCACTTTGCCGCCGATCTGGACGAGAAAATGATGTCGCTCCAGGTTCCCCGTAACGTTCGTCACATGGAGCGGGCGGTGAAGCTCTACCGTGAGCACGCCCTGTGGCCTTACGTGGAAAAGCTCATTGGCTATACCGAGCTTGTGCCCCAGCCCGACGAGACAGTCGAAGAAACCGAAGAGGAACCCTCCGTGGAATCTCAATTCGAAACGCAGTCTCATACCGAGCCGATAACCGAATCCAACTGAAAAACAGGCACCGTACCTTCTTGGGCGCGGTGCCTGTTTTATCAGCTTTCACGAGTGGTGCAGGTTAGGGGCGGCACAGCGCAAGGATCGCGGTGTAGTCAGCAAGCCCCTCAGAGGCCGCCGTAGCCCCGCCGCAGGCCAGCCCCAGCTCTAAGGCATAGGCGTAGCCTCGATCCACTCCGGCTAAGAATCCCGCCACCATGGAATCTCCCGCGCCCACAGTGTTTACAGGTGTAACGGGGAAAGCGGGCTTGCGGTGGCAGATGCCGTTTTCATCCAGAAGAAGAGCTCCGTCCCCGCCCAAAGAGACCAGGACGTTACGCGCGCCCTTCTCTTGCAGTTCGGCGGCGGCCCATTGCAGTTCACCGTCGGTCGTCAAAGCGTGCCCTGCGATCCCTTCCAGCTCAGCGCGGTTGGGCTTGACCAGATAGGGGCGGTAGGGAAGGGTAGCGGTGAGGGATTCTCCCTCGGCGTCCACGACCAAGCGGATGCCCCGTCCGTCCAGCCGTTTTGAGATCTGACGGTAAATGTCCTTGGGGAGGGATCGCGGGATACTCCCGGCCATCACGAGGGTATCTCCCTCGGTCAGAGCATCCAGCTTGGAAAGCAGAGCCTCCGTGCAGTCCTGCTGAATAGCCGGCCCTGCCGCGTTGATCTCGGTCTCTCCTGCCGTTTCGGTTTTGAGCTTGACGTTGATCCGGGTGAGTCCCTCGGGAAGACGGATGAAGTCGGTGCGAATGCTTCGCTCGGTCAGGTAAGCGGCCAGGGCGTCTCCCGTAAAGCCGGCGGTAAAGCCCAGGGCAGTGCTCTCCACGCCCAGCTCGGAGAGCACCAGGGAGACGTTGATGCCCTTGCCGCCGAAGTGCAGGTCGGCAGTGGCCGCGCGGTTGGTCTCGCCCTCCTTGACGGCGGGGATGCGGAGGACGTAGTCAAGGGCGGGGTTTAAGGTGAGGGTGTAGATCATAGGATACCTCATTCTTTGAAAAATGGGAGGACGTTTCCATCCTCCCGTAGTGGGTCAATACTTGTCCCGTATCCGCTTTCTCACCCCGAGGAAGGTGCCTCCTCCGATGAGAATCACCAGGATCACGGCGCAGATCACGTAGATGGGCAAGCCCACCTCAATATCGGATTTCAGCTCCTCCCAGAGCTCGTTGAGCATGATGAGCTGCGCGCCGCCCAGATTCTCGTAGGAGGTGGTGTGAACGGCGTCGGTGTTGTACATGAGGTCGTAGCCGCCTTCCTTGATGGTGTTCATGTACTCGATATACTCCTCGCTCTCCCGTACCACGGTATTGGGGGAGGCGTAATAGGTGTACTCGGCGTTGGCTACGGCAGGCTCCTCGGTCAGCATGAAGTCGATGTACCTTTCCGCGATCTCCTTGTTTTGGGAGGATTTGGGAATGCACATGGCGTCCACGTAAAGGTTAGTGCCCTCGGCGGGATAGAAGAACTCCAGATCCTCGTTGTTTTCGTACATGGCCAGGAAATCACCCGCGTAGTAGGCGGCGATGGCGGCGGAGCCATTCTCCATCTTGTTGAAGATCTCGTCCATGACGTAGCCCTGGAGGACGGGCTTTTGCTCCTTCAGCTTCTCCAGTGCCAGACGCCACTCAGCCTCGTCCTCGGCGTTGACGTCCAGCCCCAGGAAATACTGAGCGGTACCGAAGGCGTCGCGGGAGTTGTTGAACTGGAGGATGTTGCCCGCGTGCCGCTCGTCCCACATGAGCTGCCAGGAGCCCAGGGCGGGATCGTCCTCGGCCACCATGGAGGTATTGTAGATGATACCGATCATGCCGTACATGTAGGGAACGGCGTACTTGTTGTGGGGATCGTAGTAGTCAAACTCGGCGTTGTCTCCGAAAAAGGCAGGATCAATGTTTTGTATGTGGGGAATGTTGTCAAAATTCAACTCGGCCAACATATCCTCCGCGATCATGCGCTCGATCATGTAGTCCGAGGGGACCACCACGTCGTAGTTCACCGAGCCCGATGAGAGCTTGGCGTACATACTCTCATTGGAGGAGTATGTGGAGTAGTTGACTTCCACCTTCACACCGTAGGTTTCATAGTACCACTCCTCGAACATCTCGTTGACGTCGAGGGTGTCCTCGGAGCCATCGGAAATGTACTCACCCCAGTTGTAGACGTAAAGGGTCACCGTGTCGCCGCCACTCTTTGAGCAGGCGGCCATACCCATGATGAGGGGGAAGAGGAGCAGCCCGGCCAGCAGAAGGGCGGCCAGACGAAGGTGCTTTTTCATCATACGCGCCCTCCCTTCTTGCCCTTGCGATCGGCCGCAGAGCCCGCGAAGTTCACGACCAGCAGGATCACCAGGATCACAGCCACGATCAACGCCGACAGGGCGTACATACTGAATTTCACGTTGTGCGCCGTCTGGTTGTATACGTATAGGGGAAGGGTCTGGAAGTTCGGGGAGCTGACGAAGTGGGAAATGACGAAATCGTCCAAGGACAGGGTAAAACTCATCATGAGACCCGACACGATGCCGGGAACGATCTCGGGAAGCTCCACCTTAAAGAAGGCCTCCGAGGGGGTACAGCCCAGATCCTGAGCCGCCTCAGACAGGGATTTGTCCAGCTGTTGGAAGCGGGGCATGACCGACAGGATGACGTAGGGCAGATTGAAGGTGACGTGGGCGATGAGCAGAGTCCCGAAGCCGAACAGCTCGCGGGTGCCCAAGAAGGTGGCGACGGCTACGAAGAGAAGCATCATGGACACGCCCGTGACGATATCGGGGTTCATCATGGGGATGTTCGTAAGGGTCATGATGGGCTTCTTGATGTAGCGGCGCTTCATACGGTGGAGTCCCAGGGCCCCGAAGGTGCCCAGCACCGTGGCGATAGCCGCCGAGGAGACCGCCAACACCAGGGAATTGCGCAGGGCGGAGAAGGCCTCCTCATCGTGGAACAGCTCTTTGTACCACATGAAGGAAAATCCCGAAAACTCAGCCAGGCTTCCCGATTCGTTGAAGGAGAAGACGATGAGCACGGCGATGGGGATATAGAGCAGGAAGAAGATGAGGCCGATGTAGCATTTGGACAGGAATTTCACGGTACCATCCCTCCTTCCTCGTCGGAGAACTTGTTCATGATGGTCAGAGAGATGAGAATGAGGATCATCATGACCAGAGACATGGCCGCGCCCACGTTGTAGGTGGAAACGTTTTGGAACAGCCGCTCGATGGTGTCACCCACCAGGTCGATCTTACCCGCGCCCAGCTTCTGGGAGATGTAGAAGGTGCTGATGGAGGGGACGAATACCATGGTGACGCCCGACACCACGCCCGACAGAGTCAAGGGCATGACCACCTTGGTCATGGTCTGGAGATTGTTACAGCCCAGATCGTGGGAGGCCTCGATGTAGCGATAGTCCAGCTTGGTCATGGCGGTGAAGATGGGGAGCACCATGTAGGGGAGGAAGTCGTAGACCATACCCAGGATGACACCGAAGTAGGAGCCCACGATGGGCAGAGGCTCCAGGCCCAGCTTTCCAAGAAGAGAATTGAGCAGACCGCCGTTGTCCAGAAGGGCCATCAGCGCGTAGGTGCGGATGAGCAGATTGCACCACATGGGGAGCATGATGAGGACCATCAGAACCTTTTGCGCCCGCAGGGACTGGCGGGACATGAAGTAGGCCAGAGGGTAGCCGATGACGAGACATACCGCCGTGGCGATGAGGGCGAAGGCGATGGAGAGGATGAAAACGTTGGTATACTGCCCCAGATTCGTGATGTTGGCGAAGGAGAAATTTCCCTCGGCATCGGTGAAGGCGAAGTAGAGGACGAAGAGCATGGGAGCGGCAATGAACATGACCGTCCAGACGGTATGGGGCACCGCCGCCAGCTTCTGGAAAATGTTGCGCTGAGCCTGCCCCTTGCGTGTTGCGGGGGGAGGCTCCTTTCTGCGGAGAGAGAGATCCTTCATTCTTCCTCCTCCTCTTCGGGATCGGACAGATGCTCCAGCTCGTCGCTGAAGGAGGAGTAGTCGCCGAACTGACCCGAGAACTCGGATTTCTTCATAACGTGAATGGCCTCGGGCTCAATGAAAAGCCCGATGGTGGTATCGGGGGCAGCATAGTCCGAGGTCTCCAGCATCCACTTGAAGCCCTGGACGTCCACGATGATCTCATAGTAGTCCCCCTTGAAGGTGACCGAGGAGACCACGCCGTTGAGCATACCCTTGTCGGCGGGGACGATATCCACATCCTCGGGGCGGATGACCACGTCCACGGGCTCGTTCTTGGCAAAGCCCTCGTCCAGGCACTCAAAGGTGTGGCCCGAGAAGCGGACCTTGCGGTCGGCCAGCATGAAGCCGTCCACGATGTTGGATTCACCGATAAAATCGGCCACGAAGGCGTTGACGGGCTCGTTGTAGATGTCCACGGGGGAGCCGATCTGCTGGATGTGGCCGCCCGACATGACCACTACCACGTCGGACATGGAAAGAGCCTCCTCCTGGTCGTGGGTGACGTAAATAAAGGTGATGCCGGTGGCACGTTGGATCTTTTTAAGCTCGGTTTGCATATCCTTGCGGAGCTTGAGGTCGAGTGCACCGAGAGGCTCGTCCAGAAGCAGGACGCGGGGATGATTGATGAGGGCGCGGGCAATGGCGACTCGCTGCTGCTGACCGCCCGACAGGGTGGTGACGCGTCGGCGCTCAAAGCCCTTGAGGTTGACCATAGCCAGCATCTCCTGTACCTTTTGCTTGATCTCCTCCTCAGGCGTTTTCTTGAGGCGCAGACCGAAGGCTACGTTCTCATATACGTTCAAATGGGGAAACAGCGCGTACTTCTGAAAAACCGTGTTGACGAGGCGGCGGTAGGGAGGAACCTGGCTGATCTCCTTCCCATCGAAAAAAACCTCTCCGCTGTCGGCTGTCTCAAAACCGCCGATGATCCGGAGGGTGGTGGTCTTACCGCACCCGGATGGTCCAAGCAAAGTTACGAACTCCTTGTCATGGATATCCAGGCTGATATTATCGAGAATGGTCTCGCCGTCAAACGCCTTGGATACCCCACGCAGTGAAATGAGGGTCTCTTTTTCCATGTCGCATAAAATCTCCTTTGCAAGAGGTTTACTTTTTGCGCGTTTCCCGTCACGCGGAAGGCCGTTCAGCGTTTCTGCAAGCACCCCTTCGGGTGTGGGTAAGCGCCTATCCTCGATCGCGTGCATACTGGCCGCAAATTCAGTATTATTATAGCAGAAATCCGTCGAAAATGCAATATCTTTTATTGGATTGCTTACGTTTTTTTGAAAATTCGTCATTCAAACGAATTTTTCGGAGAGATTTCGCTGATTTTCACAAAAAACAGCGAATTTCGGAGGCTTGCGGGCCATAGAAGGACTTGCGTGTTTTTTTTCCACGGCTCCGCTTCGTAAAGAAACCCCAAAATCCCTTGACAAGTCGAGGCTTTCGTGCTATAATACCGCTTGAAGGTAAGTATTTTGACAAACACGCACATTTGAAAGGAAAGACCATGAAACTTAAACTCTCCCGCATGGGCGTATGGATCGCCCTGCTTCTGGCTGCCGCTCTGCTGGCCACGGCCTGCGTCGGCAATCAGCCCTCCGACGAAACCGTTGACACGACCGTGACCGACGTCCCCTCCGCCGAGGTCACCGACACCCCCGCTCAGCCCTCTGAGACTCAGCCTGAAACCGAGGCCGAGACCGCTCCTCCCGCCGACCTCACTTCCGACGAGCTGAAGACTCTGCTGGCCGCCGCCTTGGTTATGGAGGCGGGTGACGCTGCGGTTACGGTCAAGACCTCTATGGGCGGCGAGCTGCTCTCCGAGCAGGTCATGACCCAAAACGGGGAAGATTTCTCGGCGGAGAATTCAGCCGAGGGCGTTTCTGAGCGGATCCTGACGGTGGGGGATACAGCCTACTACTTTATGTCGGTTTCCGACGGCACCTCCAAGACCGAGCTGCGCTACGTGCTGAAGGTCACAGCCGAGGAAAAGGAGGAGCTGTCTGCCTTGTATCTCGGCGAGGGCGCTTCGGTCAGTGTAGACGATGCTGACCTGACCGAGGGACTTCTGAACAGCACCCTGAGCGGCCAGAAACACGCTGACGGTCACGTGGAGCTGACCTGCTCCGGCGTGGACGGCTCTCTGGTGGAGATCCTTCTGGGCGAGGCCATGGATGGTGCGATTCTGACCTTTGAATTTACGCTGGACGCTGAGGGGCGCATGACCTTTATGCGCTTTACCGTGACCCTTCCCGCCGAGCTGACGGGCGGAGAGGCAATGACGATTACCTCCGAAACCACGGTGAATTATGCACCCGCCGCCATAACCGCTCCCGCTGATGCCGACGCGTACGCCGAGGCCACCTACGACGATCTGTTTGGCTTCCAGCTCCCCGAGATCGATCCCGAGGCGGCCGCCGCGCTGGGACTGGCCGTGGAGGGGGACAACTATACCGTCGGCGGAGAGAATCCCGCCGCAGACCCCGCTGAACAGTACTACTTCCTGTATGCCTTCGCTCCCTACTACGAGGACAAGACGTTTACGGTCTACGGCAACGTCACCGAGGATGACTTTGGGAATCTGGTCGTATCGGTGGGCGAGGACATGGATTTCGCAGTCTACTTTGACGGCGTTTCCGCGCCTGTACCCGGCTCCTACGTTAAGATCACCGCCACCTTTACCAAAACCGTGGATATGGGTGACTACGCGGACTTTGCTTGCTTCACCCTGATGGCCACTGCCTGCGAGACTCTGGGCGAGGCACAGGGCCCCCACGGTGGTAAGCTCATGTACATCACCGCCTCGGCCCTCAACGTTCGCTCCGAGCCCGATTCCTCCAAGGAAAACAAAGTGGGTTTGCTCTACAACGGCGATACGGTTGAGGTTCTGGAGACAAACTTGGGTTCCAACGGAAACTGGTGTAAGATCGTATTCGACTGCGACCAGGGGTATGCCTACATCAGCATGAGCTATATTTCCGAAACAAAGCCCTGATCTGAACCGAATACAAATCAAGGCGGCTCCGCCGGGGCCGCCTTTTTTCGGTAAAAGACCAAAATTATTTTTCAAAAAGCTCTTGACAAAACCGCGAGCTTGTGCTATAATAATTAAGTCGTAAGACACGCGGTGTTAGCTCAGCTGGATAGAGTGCCTGGCTACGAACCAGTAGGTCGGGGGTTCGAATCCCTTACACCGTGCCAACAGAAAAGCCCACGGCTCGTCCGTGGGCTTTTCTGTTGGCACGACGTTTTGGGTGAGCCCTCCGTTCAAACTGCAAGAACTGTCGAAAATTTTTGTATAAATTCTGATTTTATTTTTCGAAAACCTATTGACAAATGGGCGAACGTGTGCTATAATATACGAGTCGTCAGCGCAATGCGCTTGATATTCTGCCGGTGTGGCGGAATTGGCAGACGCCCGGGACTTAAAATCCCGTGATACGTGAGTATCGTACCGGTTCAAGCCCGGTCACCGGCACCACACCAATCATCCAAATATCGCGGGGTAGAGCAGTTGGTAGCTCGTCGGGCTCATAACCCGGAGGTCGTGAGGTTCAAGTCCCACCCCCGCAACCAAAAAACAAAGGACACCGAACGGTGTCCTTTCAGATTACTGACAAAGTCTATCTCAAACATGGGATAGGCTTTGTTATTTTGTGAAGGAAGATAAAAAATGCAAGGAAACCGGAGGTATCCCTCCAGCATAGGTTTGCAATTTTCTTCAT
>JAGBAS010000020.1 GCA_017938885.1 Clostridia bacterium | reverse complement strand
GGTTCCAGACAGCATGACGAGCATTGGTGATTCTGCGTTTTACGGTTGTAGCAGCCTGACGAGCATTACGATTCCAGACAGCGTGACGAGTATTGGTAATTCTGCGTTCTCCGGTTGCAGTAGCCTGACGAGCATTACGGTTCCAGACAGCATGACGAGCATTGGTGATTCTGCGTTTTACGGTTGTAGCAGCCTGACGAGCATTACGATTCCAGACAGCGTGACGAGTATTGGTAATTCTGCGTTTTACGGTTGTAGCAGCCTGACGAGCATTACGGTTCCAGATAGCGTGACGAGTATTGGTAATTCTGCGTTTTACGGTTGCAGCAGCCTGACGAGCATCACAATTCCCGATAGTGTCTTGAGTATTGGCAAGTCTGCATTCTACGATACGGCCTATTATTATGATTCTGCTAATTGGATTGACGGAGTATTATATGTCGACAACCATCTCATCGGAGTTTCTGAGGATTCCACTTACATGGACATTAGAGAAGGAGTTATAAATATTGCGAAGGGTGTCTTTAACCGATGTTATTTGTTGAAAAAAGCGACGATATTTGGTGATAACGCTGGGATACTTTCATCAGTAACGAATCTTGAAACATTGGTTATTACTGAAATGCCTAAAAAATATATTTATCAATATTTTGGCAACTCACCCACTAACATACCCCTCACTTTGAAATCCATTGTTCTTGGCAAGGATGTTCAGATGCGTTCTGGGGCTTTTAAGGAAATCACCGGCATCACTATTTATGTTGAAGCCAACGAGGAAGATGTCCGTTGGGACGAAAACTTCCCAGGTTGGAATAACGACAATAAGGTGGTTTATGGAGACAATTGGATCAATGTGAAATTTTACACAGAAAGTAATAGTCTTTTAAAAGAAATGGTAGTTTTGAAGCATCAAGTTATTCGTTATCCTTACTACAAAGATTACTGCGATGAGCAATATCGTTATTTATGGTTGGGATTTGATCTTAATGGTGACGGTAACATAGACAGCATTCCCGCAACATCTCCGATTGATATTTCTGCTACTGTGATTTATCAGAAAGAGTTCCTTTGTGTTCAAGATGGTCATAGAGCCGGAGCCGAAGCAGATTGCCTGAACGACCAGATTTGTTTTGCTTGCGGCATTGTCCTGTCCGAAAAGCTGGGTCACGATTACAAGGCTGTGGTAACGCCGCCCACTTGTACCAAGAATGGGTACATCACTCACACTTGCTCTCGTTGTGCCGACAGCTACACCGACAGTGAGATCGTAGCTCCTGGCCACCACGACTACAAGACCGTAGTTACCGCTCCCACTTGTACTGCCGAGGGTTACACCACTCATACCTGTAGCCGTTGCGGTGATACCTACACCGACAGCGAAACCGAGGCCCTTGGTCACAACTACAAGGCCGTGGTTACTGCTCCCACTTGTACCACGAAGGGGTATACGACTCATATCTGTAACCGTTGCGGAGACACCTACACCGACAGCATCACCGCGGCCCTTGGCCACAAGCCCGGTGCTGAGGCCGATTGCCAAAAACACCAGACTTGTACTGTATGTGGTAAGGTTCTGGCAGGGAAGCTTGGGCACGATTACGTAGCTGTAGTTACCGATCCCACTTGCACCGAGAAGGGTTACACCACTCACACCTGTTCCCGTTGCGGTGATACCTACACTGACAGCGAGGTTGAAGCGCTGGACCATGATTACGCGGCTGTAGTTACCGATCCCACTTGCACCGAGGTTGGCTACACCACCCACACCTGTTCCCGTTGCGGTGATACCTACACTGATAGCGAGGTTGATGCACTCGGTCACAAGCCCGGTGCTGAGGCCGACTGTCTGAACGATCAGGATTGTACCGTCTGCGGCGAGGTTCTGGTAGGGAAGCTTGGGCACGATTACGCGGCTGTAGTTACCGATCCCACTTGCACAGAGAAGGGTTACACCACTTACACCTGTTCCCGTTGCGGTGATACCTACACCGACAGCGAGACCGAGGCACTTGGCCACAAGCCCAGTGAATGGATCGTAGATGCCGAACCTGCCCCCGGGGTGGTGGGTAGCAAGCACATCGAGTGTGCGATTTGCGGCGAGAAGCTTGAAACGGCCGTCATCGAGGCTCTGCCTGTGGAAACAGAACCCGAAACGGAAACAAGTCTGGAAACTGAAGCTCCCACGGAGTCCGACCCGAAACAAGAAGACCCCAAGGGCTCCAACGGATGCTTCGGCGTTGTGAACGCGGACGTATTCTGTCTTATTATCCTGATGTCGTTCGCTTCTTTACTCTTTATGAAGCGCAGAAAAGAAAACTACTAACAAAACATGCCATCACCTTGTACTTGCTGCTACAAGGTGATGGCAAAAGGCAAATGAGATGGGTCGTTTTACGTTTCACCCCCTCCGCCAGTAAGAACCTAAAACGAACACATGGCATGGCCTGTTGTTTGTCTTAGGTTCTTCTTTTTTTACTCTTTTACCCGTAAGGCTTATAGGTGCTTCCAAGTGCCGTCTATGCCCTCAGAATTGTCTATACAGCTTGTTTCACACGATCCATATCTCGACATCGAAATTTTCCTGCCGCCCCGTATAAACAAAACAGCCCCGACTTTCATCGGGACTGTTCCGCGTAGGCTTATGGAAAAATATCTCTATTCTGTCATCATACATGACGATTTCCTTCACGAGATAGTTAATGAGCATCTGGGCTTCAAGAGCCAAGGCCTCCTTGTAGTAAGCGCGGATCTGTTCTTCGGATACCCGCACCGCGTTCTTGCTCTTCTCTATGATGATCTGCTTGTTCAGTTCCTCTTGTCTTGCCTCAAGCTCTTTTAAGCGTTTGGTGGTCGTGTTCGTGATGACACCCCGCTCGATGGCCGCCATGACGGTTTCAATGGAGGTTTCGACCTGCCTCTGTTCACGTAGCAGGACGTTCAGCATGGAATGCTCCGAAAAGAAACGACTTGAATTATTCAAATTTTTGTGGTATAATAAAACCGATATGCAAGAAAATTCATAGGGAGGAGGACTTGTATATGAATATTCTACATATGAAGTACGCGGTCGAGGTTGCGAGACTTGGATCGCTGAATAAAGCAGCGGAAACGCTGATGATCGCGCAACCAAATATCAGCCGATCGATCAAAGAGCTTGAAGCCGATCTTGGAATTACCATATTCCAACGAAGCGCAAAGGGAATGGTTCTGACTCCCGATGGCGAGGAGTTTATGGATTATGCGCGGGATATTCTTCACCGTATCGATAAGATCGAGCAGTCCTACCGTGACGGCTCCCATAAAAAGCGTAAGTTTTCGATCTCCGTTCCCCGTGCGTGCTACATCTCCGCCGCCATGGCGGAATTCTCCAAAAACATCGGTGATACGCCCGTAGAAATATACTACAAGGAAACCAACTCCAAAAAGACCATAAAAAAGCTTTTGGAAAACGAATACAAGCTCGGCATCATTCGTTACTCGGATAACTATGATAAGTATTACAAGGATATGCTGGAGGAAAAAGGGCTTTCTTATGAGCTTGTGGCTGAGTTCTCCTACGTGCTTATTATGAGCCGGGATAATCCTCTCGCGGAAAAGGAAACGATCACGTATGAGGATCTTTCCGATTACATCGAGATAGCGCACGCGGATCCTTACGTTCCCACGCTCTCTATGTCCAAGGTGTTCCGCGAGGAGCTTCCCGACAAAGTCAATCAAAGAATATTTGTCTTTGAACGAGCAAGTCAGTTCGATTTGCTCTCTGAAAACCCCAGGACCTTTATGTGGGTATCGCCTGCCTCACAGCAGATACTGGACAGATATCATCTTGTTCAGCGTGTGTGCGAGGGCAATAAAAAGGTATACAGAGACGTACTGATCTATCATAAAGGATATAAGCTTACAAAGCTCGACAAGGACTTCATTACCGCGCTTTGCAACGCAAGAAGGAACTTTATTAAGTGATAATTTTTTAGCAATTACATAGAATGCATAAGCAGATTCGTCAAATTGATGAATCTGCTTATTTTTATTGATATGCTCCATATCGATTCTTGATATATCGATACGCATAATACCGATATAACATTTTAATTATTCCCAAAATCGGTGATCTGTGATAGAATAATCACGATCAAAAAAGGGAGGTGGCAAATGAACGGTTATTCGATCCCGAAGGCGACGCTCGGACGGCTTCCGCAGTATCTTGCCTATTTGAGAAGCTTACCCGAAATGCGCCACACCATATCGGCGACCGCCATCGCCAAGGCGTTATCCCTGGGCGACGTTCAGGTCCGTAAGGATCTTGCGGCTGTCTCGGGGGCGGGCAAGCCCAAGATCGGCTATGAAACCGATCAACTGATTACCGACATTGAAAGCCATCTCGGGTGTGAACGGCTGACAAACGCGGTTCTTGTGGGAGCAGGAAAGCTTGGTACAGCACTTCTTGATTACGACGGCTTCGAGGATTTCGGAGTGAAGATCATTGCAGGCTTTGACTGTAACGAAACGACACTCAAGAAAGGCGCAAAAGAAATTCTGCCCATCAGAGATATCGGTGCTTACTGTCGGAAACACGATGTAAAGATCGGTATTATCACGGTAGGCGGAGGCTCAGCGCAGGATGTTTGTGACAAGCTTGTGGAAAGCGAAGTGGAAGCAATATGGAATTTCGCTCCCGTTGCCTTAAAAGTGCCGAATGGAATACTTCTCAAGCAAGAGAATTTAGCCTTATCCCTCGCCTATCTCAACAACCAAATCAGTAAATAATTTTTAGGAGGACATAGAAAATGGAACCCAAGACTTATGAGATCGTGGACCGCGTCCAAGTGGACCGCGTCCAAGTGGACCGCGTCCAAGTGGACGGCGTGGAAAAGCTCCACGAGGCGCTTTCCCGCGTCAGAGCCGCGCAAAAGGTGTTCGCGACCTACACCCAGGAGCAGGTTGACAAGATCTTCCTCGCTGCCGCATCCGCCGCGGACAAGGCTCGCATCAGCCTGGCCAAGCTGGCCGTCGCGGAGACCGGCATGGGCATCGTGGAGGACAAGGTCATCAAGAACCACTACGCCGCCGAGTACATCTACAACGCCTACAAGGAGACCAAGACCTGCGGCGTGATCGAGGAGGACAAGGCCTACGGCATCAAGAAGATCGCCGAGCCCATCGGTGTGGTTGCCGCTGTCATTCCCACCACCAACCCCACTTCTACCGCGATTTTCAAGTGCTTGCTGGCCCTCAAGACCCGTAACGCCATCATCATCAGCCCTCACCCCAGAGCCAAGAGCTCCACCATTGCCGCCGCCAAGCTGGTGCTGGAGGCCGCTGTGGCCGCAGGCGCACCCGAGGGCATCATCGACTGGATCGACGTTCCCTCCCTGGACATGACCAACACCGTCATGAAGGAGGCCGACATCATTCTGGCCACCGGCGGCCCCGGCATGGTCAAGGCCGCTTACTCCAGCGGTAAGCCCGCCCTGGGCGTTGGCGCGGGTAATACCCCCGCCATCATCGACGAGACCGCTGACATCCTGCTGGCCGTCAACTCCATCATCCACTCCAAGACCTTCGACAACGGTATGATCTGCGCCTCCGAGCAGTCTGTCATCGTGCCGGAGAGCATTTACGACATGGTCAAGGCCGAGTTCGCCGCCAGAGGCTGCTACTTCCTCGATCCTGCTGAGACCGAGAAGGTTCGCAAGACCATCATCATCAATGGTGCCCTCAACGCCAAGATCGTGGGTCAGAAGGCCGCCCGCATCGCCGAGCTGGCCGGCGTGACCGTTCCCGCCGGCACCAAGATCCTCATCGGTGAGGTGGAGAGCGTGGAGCTGTCCGAGGAGTTCGCCCATGAGAAGCTGTCCCCCGTTCTGGCTATGTACAAGGCCAAGGATTTCGCCGATGCCCTGGATAAGGCCGACAAGCTGGTGGAGGACGGCGGCTTCGGTCACACCTCCTCCCTCTACATCAACGAGATCACCGAGACCGAAAAGCTGGCCGCCTACACCGCCCGCATGAGAACCTGCCGTATTCTGGTCAACACCCCCTCCGCTCACGGCGGTATCGGTGACCTGTACAACTTCAAGCTGGCTCCCTCCCTGACCCTGGGCTGCGGCTCTTGGGGCGGTAACAGCGTTTCCGAGAACGTGGGTGTCAAGCACCTGCTCAACATCAAAACCGTAGCCGAGAGGAGAGAGAATATGCTGTGGTTCAGAACCCCTGAAAAGGTATATATTAAGAAGGGATGCCTCCCCGTGGCTCTGGACGAGCTCAGCACCGTCAGAGGTGCCAAGAAGGCCTTCATTGTCACCGACACCTTCCTGTATCAGAACGGCTACACCAAGCCCATCACCGACAAGCTGGACGAGATGGGCATTCAGCACACCACCTTCTTCAACGTACAGCCCGATCCTACCCTGGCCAATGCCACCGAGGGCGCGGCGCAGATGAAGGCATTCCAGCCCGACACCATCATCGCCCTGGGCGGCGGCTCGGCTATGGACGCGGCCAAGATCATGTGGGTGCTGTACGAGCATCCCGAGGCAGACTTCATGGACATGGCCATGCGCTTCATCGACATTCGCAAGCGCATCTACACCTTCCCCAAGATGGGTGAGAAGGCCTACTTCATCGCCATCCCCACCTCCGCAGGTACCGGCTCCGAGGTAACCCCCTTCGCGGTCATCACCGACGAGAAGACCGGTGTCAAGTATCCTTTGGCCGACTATGAGCTGCTGCCCAACATGGCCATCATCGACACCGACTTCCATATGTCCGCTCCCCGCGGTCTGACCGCCGCGTCGGGTATCGACGCCGTGACCCACGCCTTGGAGGCCTACGCCGCCATGCTGGCCACCGACTACACCGACGGTCTGGCTCTCCGCGCCCTCAAGGTGATCTTCGAGTACCTGCCCCGCGCCTACGACAACGGTCAGACCGACGTGGAGGCCCGCGAGAAGATGGCCAACGCCGCCACCATGGCCGGTATGGCCTTCGCCAACGCCTTCCTGGGTGTCTGCCACTCCATGGCTCACAAGCTGGGTGCCTTCCATCACCTCCCCCACGGCGTTGCCAACGCCCTGATGATCGAGGAGGTCCTCCGCTTCAACGCCTCCGAGGCTCCCGCCAAGATGGGTACCTTCTCCCAGTACGATCATCCTCACACCCTGTCTCGCTACGCCGAGATCGCCGACTACCTGAAGCTGGGCGGCAATACCGACGAGGAGAAGCTGGAGAATCTGATCAAGGCCATCAACAACCTCAAGGCTCGCGTCGGCATCAAGGATACCATCAAGGACTACGGCGTCGACGAGTCCGACTTCCTCGCCCGTCTGGATGACATGGTGGAGCAGGCCTTCGACGACCAGTGCACCGGTGCCAACCCCCGTTATCCTCTCATGAGCGAGATCAAGCAGATGTACCTCAACGCTTACTACGGAGGCCACTTCGTGGAGGCCGATATGCCCGCCACCGATCTCGACGTTCAGGCTCCCGATGCCATCAAGACCCCCTACCGCAAGGGTAAGCGCGCGTAAGAATTAAGGAGGATATAGATATGAAACTGGATAGAGTCATTGCAGTCAGAAACAATAAGACCATCTACCGCGACGGCGACCGTTGCGTCAAGGTCTTCAACGCGGAGTATTCCAAGGCTGACGTTCTGAACGAGGCCTTGAACCAGGCCAGAATCGAGGAGACGGGTCTGAACATCCCCAAGGTGCTGGAGGTCACCATGATCGACGGCAAGTGGGCGATCGTCTCCGAGTATATCAAGGGTAAGACCCTGGCCCAGCTCATCAAGGAGGCCGAGGCCGAGGAGGACAGCGCCAAGGCCACCGAGAAGAAGCAGGCGTACATCAGCCTGCTGGTGGATCTCCAGATGACCGTTCATTCCAAGACCTGCCCCCTTCTGAACAAGCTGAAGGACAAGATGAACCGCAAGATCGCCGAGACCGATTTCGACGCCACCACCCGCTACGATCTCCACACCCGCCTGGAGTCCATGCCCAAGCACAACAAGGTCTGCCACGGCGACTTCAACCCCTCCAACATCATAATCGCCGAGGACGGCACCCCCTACATTCTGGACTGGTCTCACGCCACCCAGGGCAACGCCTCCGCCGACGTGGCACGCACCTACCTGCTGTTCTGGCTGAACGGTGATATTTCGGGTGCGGAGTACTATCTGGACACCTTCTGTAAGAAGAGCGATACCGCCAAGCAGTACGTCCAGAAGTGGATGCCCATCGTGGCCGCCTCCCAGTCTGTCAAGGGCAACGAGCATGAGCGCGAGTTCCTGTCCAGCTGGGTCGGCGTTGTGGACTATCAGTAAACAGATCCCCCATTATATGATGCGGGCATGGCCCGCATCATCCCCCCATTATTGAAAACGAGAGGTAAATATCATGCTGAAAATTACTGTTTGTATCGGAAGCTCCTGCCACATCAAGGGCTCCCGCCAGGTCGTTGAGCAGCTCCAGTATCTGATCGCCAAAAACGACCTTGGAGACAAGGTTGAGCTGGGCGGCACCTTCTGCATGGGCAAGTGCCAGCAGGGCGTTTGCGTAACGGTCAATGACTCCTTCCATTCCGTGACCCCCGAGACCGTGGAGGAGTTCTTCGCTAAGGAAGTTTTGGCCAAGGTATAAGATATGCTGTTCGTTCAGGTTTGTGTCGGCTCGTCTTGCCACCTCAAGGGCTCCCAGGATATCGTGGAGCTTTTCGAGAAAGCCGTGGAGGAACATCATCTGGACGACGAGGTGGTGCTTTCCGGTAGCTTCTGCATCGGAAAGTGCAACCGCGTCGGGGTTACCGTACAGGTCAACGATGACGTTCACGTAGGCGTGACGAGAGAGAATTTCAGAGAGTTTTTCAAGAAGAATATTCTTGACGTGATTGAAAACGAAAGGAAGTGACCACTGTGGCAAATTGCTTGACGCTGAAAAAATCCAACTGCAAAAACTGCTATAAGTGTATCCGTCACTGTCCCGTAAAGTCCATCCGCTTTTCGGGAAACCAAGCCCATATCATCGGCAATGAGTGCATTCTGTGCGGTCATTGTTTTGTTGTTTGTCCCCAGAACGCCAAGGAGATCGTGGACGGCACCGAGAAGGCAAGAGTCCTGCTCCAAAGCGGCGATCCCGTGGTGGTCAGCCTGGCTCCCTCCTTCATCGCCAACTATGAAGGGGTCGGTATCGAATCCATGCGCCGAGCCCTCAAAAAGCTGGGCTTTTTCGACGTGGAGGAGACCGCCATCGGTGCCACCATCGTCAAAAACGAGTATGAGCGGATGCTCAAAGAGGAGGATCGGGATATCATCATCACCTCCTGCTGTCATTCGGTCAATCTGCTGATCCAGAAATACTTCCCCGCGTCGCTGGAATACCTGGCGGATGTCATGTCCCCCATGCAGGCGCACTGCGCGGATATCAAAAAGAGAATGCCGGGAGCCAAGACCGTCTTCATCGGCCCTTGCGTGGCCAAGAAGGACGAGGCAGAGCATTACGAGGGGCTCGTGGACGCCGTACTGACCTTTGAGGAGCTGACCAACTGGCTGAAGGCCGAGGGGATCGCTCTTGAAAAGGAATTGGACGATACCCCCGAAAGCCGCGCCCGCTTCTTCCCCACCACCGGCGGCATTCTCAAGACCATGGCGCAGAACGCCCCCGGCTATACCTACCTCGCTCTGGACGGCGTGGAGAACTGCATCGCCGCCCTCAAGGACATTGAAAGCGGCCGCATCCACAAGTGCTTCATAGAAATGTCGGCCTGCGTGGGCAGCTGTATCGGCGGTCCTGTTATGGAGAAGTACCACAGCACCGCGCCCATCAAGGACTACGTCACCATCGCCGCTTATGCGGGCGAGAAGGACTTCGACGTGGCTCAGCCGGCCCCCATGGCCCTCAAAAAGACCTTTACCATGATCGAGCATAAGCTGGCTACTCCATCGGAGAGCGAGATCATGTCGGTCCTCCGTCAGATGGGCAAATTCAAGCCCTCGGACGAGCTGAACTGCGGTTCCTGCGGCTACAATTCCTGCCGCGAAAAGGCCATCGCCATCATTCAGGGCAAGGCCGAAAGCTCCATGTGCCTGCCTTTCCTCAAGGACAAGGCCGAGAGCTTCTCGGATACCATCGTCAAAAACACCCCCAACGGCCTCATTGTTCTCAACGAAAATCTGGAGGCACAGCAGGTCAACAAGGCGGCTCGCAAGATCATGAACATCCGCTCCGAATCCGACGTGCTGGGTGAGCCTGTGGTGCGGATCCTGGATCCTTCGGTGTTTGTCCAAGTCAAAAACAGCGGACGGACCGTGAGAGATCAGCGGGTGTATCTGGCTGAATATAAGCGATATGTCGAGCAGACCGTCATGTACGATCAGGATTCCCGCCTGCTCGTAGGCATCATGCGGGACATTACCGACGAGGAAGCCGAGCGCGAGAAGAAGGCGCGGATCAACCGGCAGACGGTGGAGGTGGCCAATACCGTGGTTGAAAAGCAGATGCGCATCGTGCAGGAGATCGCGTCCCTCTTGGGCGAGACTGCCGCCGAGACCAAGATCGCCCTGACCAAGCTGAAGGAGTCCATCGGCGATGAATGATCTTTGTGCAGATATCGGATATAAAAGCATCAATCACGTAGGCGAGGAGCTGTGCGGTGACCACGTAGACATCGTGGAGGAAAACGAAAGCTCCACCGTGATCGTGCTGGCGGACGGTCTCGGCTCCGGCGTCAAGGCCAGCATCCTTTCCACCCTGACCTCCAAGATCATTTCCACCATGATGGCGGCGGGGCTGCCCATCGAAGAGTGCGTATCCACCATCGCGGGGGCTTTGCCCGTATGCTCGGTACGCGGTGTGGCCTACTCCACCTTCACCATCATCCATCTTCTGAATAACGAGGTCGCCGAGATCATCCAGTACGATAATCCCCACGTCATCATCATCCGGAATTACGAGCAGTACGATTACCCCAAAACCGAGATGAACATCGGCGGCAAGAAGATCTACAAGTCCACCATCAAGCTCCAGGAGGATGACGTGTTCATCGCCATGAGCGACGGATGTCCTCACGCGGGCATGGGCGGCAAGTACAACTTCGGCTGGAAGCGGGAGGAGATCGCGGGGTATATGCAGGCATTGGTCGCCGGCGGATATACGGCGAAAAACCTGTCCACCATGCTGGTTGACGAGTGCGACAAGCTCTACGGGCACAAGCCCGGTGACGATACCACCGCCTGTGTGGTCAAGGTCCGCAAGAGAGAGCCCATGAATATCCTCTTTGGCCCGCCCTCCAACCGCGACGACGCCAGCCGCATGATGTCCCTGTTCTTTTCCAAGGAAGGCAAGCACATCATCTGCGGCGGCACAACCTCTTCGATCGCCTCCAAGTATCTGGGTAAGCCCGTGCGCGCCAGCCTGAACTTCGAGCGGAGCGACGTTCCCCCCATCGCCCATATCGAGGGCGTGGATCTGGTTACCGAGGGTGTCATCACCATGAACAAGGTCATCCAGTACGCCAAGGACTATCTGGGGGATAATCAGCTTTACGAGGAATGGAGCTTCAAGAAGGACGGCGCCTCTCTCATCAGTCAATTGCTCTTTGAGGAAGCCACCGACATCAACTTCTACGTGGGCAGAGCCGTCAATCCCGCTCACCAGAACCCCGATCTCCCCATCAACTTCAATATCAAGATGAATCTGGTGGAGGAGCTGTCCGCTTGCCTCAAAAAAATGGGCAAGCGCATTAAGGTCAGCTATTTCTGATCAAGGAGGTATACAATGCGTAAATTTGATACCAAGGTACAGCATTTGAAATATAAAGTATTGCGCGAGGTGGCACGCCTTGCCTGGGAGGATAAGCTTCTTGAGAATATCATGGACATTCCCAAGACCCTCGTCCCCGGTAACGAACCGACCATGCGTTGCTGTGTCTACAAGGAAAGAGCCATCCTCGGCGAGCGTGTCAAGATCGCCATGGGCGGGGACAAGAACAATCCCAACGTCATTGAGGTCATAGATATTGCCTGCGACGAGTGTCCCGTGGGCGGTTATGAGGTCACCAACGCCTGCCGCGGCTGTCTGGCTCACCGTTGTGAGGACGTGTGCAAGTTCGGTGCCATCACCTTTGACCGTGACCACGTGGCGCACATTGACAAGTCCAAGTGCAAGGAATGCGGCGCCTGCGCTAAGGTCTGTCCCTACACCGCCATCGTCAGCCGTAAGCGTCCCTGCCAGAACGCCTGCAAGGTCAAGGCCATTTCCATGAACGAGCAGAAGGCGGCGGCTATTGATAACAGTAAGTGCATCCGGTGCGGTGCCTGTGTGTATCAGTGCCCCTTCGGTGCCATTATGGATAAGTCCTTTATGGTCAACGCCATCGACATTCTGAAAAAGAGCGAGCGCAACACCAGAGGCGGTAACTACAGGGTGTATGCCGTGGTGGCTCCCTCCATCTCCAGCCAGTTCTCCTACGCCAAGCTGGGGCAGGTGGTCACGGGACTGAAAAAGCTGGGCTTCCATGACGTGATCGAGGCGGCCCTCGGCGCGGATATGGTGGCTATGGCAGAAGCAAAGGAGCTTTCCGAAAAGGGACTGCTCACCAGCTCCTGCTGTCCCGCCTTCGTACAGTACATCAAGTCGGCCTTCCCCAATCTGGTGGAGCATATTTCCCATAATATGTCCCCTATGGCGGTGCTGGCCAAGTACATCAAGGAGACCACTCCCAACGCCAAGGTCATCTTCATCGGTCCCTGTACCGCGAAAAAGGCCGAGGCACAGTTGGAGTCGGTCAAGCCCTATGTGGATACCGTGCTGACCTTTGAGGAACTGCAAGCTCTCTTTGACAGCCGCGACCTGGACATTGCCTCTCTGGAGGAGGGCGTGCTGGACAACGCCTCCTACTTTGGACGGATCTTCGCCCGCAGCGGAGGATTGACCGATGCGGCATCGCAGGCTATGAAGGAGCAGGGCATCGACTTTGAGATCAAGCCTGTGGTCTGCGACGGCATCGAGGCTTGCCGTATGGCTCTGCTCAAGCTGAGCAAGAGTCAGGCCGCCCTGGGCGGAAACTTCATCGAGGGTATGGCCTGTATCGGCGGCTGTATCGGCGGTGCCGGATGCCTGACCCACGGCGAGAAAAACAAGGCTGAGGTGGATAAGTACGGCCGCGAGGCTCTTGAAAAGACCATTGGTGACGCGATTTCACTGCTGAAGTAAAGACGAATTCTACCGGGCTTGCCGCTCTTGTTGGCGGTAGGCCCTCATTTTGAATATACTCCTCTTAACCGGTCGATCCTCGGCAAAACGCCCTCTTTTCCGCTATCACTCCTTTTGGTCAGTACAGCTTGACCCAAGCCGGTGTACGTTCTTTCTGCCCGGTCCGGCTTCCATATCCTGCCCGGAAAAAGTAAACACCGACATAGTAGCTTGGCTATGTCGGTGTTTTTCTGATGTTTTCACGTACGTGAAAATGCGTGGTGGAGGTGAACCGCTTCGGGATCAAAGCCCTCAATTACGAGAATTGTTGTTGAGATCATCAAAATGAGGTGTGATCTTTGTTCCGACAAATCGTTTGTGCTGGAAAGTTGCGATAAACAGCGAGAGAAGATTTTTTGAAAATGAATGCTATCGCAAGTGCCTGAATGAAAAACAATTGACATATAAGACTTTCTGTGATAATATAGCCACCTTAAGGAGTACAGGGCGTTGTGTACATGACCGGCATCCCCCCATCTCCGCCACAAAAAACCAAAGAAAATCCTGATGTATCAAGATAACTTGGCACATCAGGGTTTTCTTTTGTGTAACAATTATTTTGTATCAACAAAAAACAAATGTTCGGAATAAAAAGTGAGATGTGAAGTTTTGATTTGTTTCTTCTTTGAAATATCTGATAGGTGGTGTTTTTTGCTGGCAGCACACGATCATCAGCTCTGTTTGGAAACGTGGTTTCACAAAATTGTTGATCTGTAGGCTGGGAAAAATGAAAAAACTATTGACAATATCTCTTGTAACTGTTATAATAATGTCAGAATCCGTTACTAACCGTTATTAACGTGATTGGAGGAATAGAATGATCGAAGATAAGAATACAGAATTTAAGAGGGAATATGTTGACGAGATCAAAAAAACTCTCATAGCTTTCGCAAACACAGAAGGCGGAATCTTGTATATTGGTATTGCTGATAATGGTAAACCCCTTGGTATAGAAGATGCGGACGATGTTATTTTGCGGATTGGAAATGTGATTCGGGATGCAATACGCCCCGATCTGACTATGTTCTGTGATATTGTCGCGGAAAATATGCAGGGGAAAACAGTAGTCAAGGTCGCCGTAAATCGCGGAATGGCAAGACCTTACTATCTGGCATCAAAAGGAATACGTCCAGAGGGCGTGTATGTCCGGTTGGGGGCAGCCTCTGTGCCGGCATCCGAAAGTATGATCCTTTCCATGATTCGAGAGACAGCGGGAGACAGTTACGAGGAGGCGCGGTCTCTTGTGCAGGACTTGACCTTCCATGAAGCGGAAACGGTTTTTGTTGACAAGTGTATTTCGTTTGGAGAAACCCAGAAAAGAAGTTTGGGTTTGATCGGAGAAGACGGGACCTATACGAATTTAGCCCTCTTGCTTTCGGAGCAGTGCACACATACACTGAAGATCGCCGTTTTTGAGGGGGAACAGAAAACTGTCTTCAAAGATAGACGAGAATTTGGCGGTTCCTTGCTGAAGCAGCTGAACGATGCGTACCGGTTCATCGATCAGTTCAACCACACCCACGCGCACACGGAAGGGCTTTACCGAGTGGACAGTCGGGCGTATCCGACCGAAGCCATCAGAGAGGCTCTGCTGAACGCCATTGTGCACCGCGAATACGGTTTCTCGGCGAGTACACTGATCAGTATATTTGAAAATCGGATCGAGATTGTTTCCATCGGCGGCTTGGTCCGTGGGATATCCCAGAGCGATATTATGCTGGGAGTATCCATAACAAGGAATCGAAAGCTCGCGGAAGTTTTCTATCGCCTGCACCTGATAGAAGCATATGGAACAGGTATACCCAAAATTATGGAGACCTACAGGGGATACGAGGTGACTCCGGTAATCGAAATCTCCGATAACGCTTTCAAGATCACGTTACCGAATACGAATCAAAAACTGCCCAGAGAAGACACGCCGTTAACAGAAAATGAATACTCGGTTTTGTCTTTGCTGAAGGAAGATTGCATTCTTTCTCGCCGCGAAATACAAAAGATGTTGGGACTGTCCCAAACCACGGTCATTGTAACTTTGGCATCTTTACTGGAAAAGAAATTGATCGTAAAAGTTGGGAATGGAAATCGGACGAAATATCGTCGAGCAAGCAAAGCTTGAATCAAACGGACAGGCGGGGGCGAAGGTAAGCGAAGCATTGGCACAAAAGGATTAACGAACTATCATATATCCATCTGAGGGAGATAGCCTGTTGTGTACATGACCGGCATCCCCCCATCTCCGCCAAATCGAGCGAGTTGAACACCGAACAAGTGTCCAACTCGCTTTTTTGCGTCTATAGGCTTTTTGAAACAAATGAGCCTCCGCATGGCCGGTGTAGCCGTCCTTGCGGTTTGGTAAATTGGCATAGCGTTCCGGGCGGTCTGCGTGACGGGACAAAAGACCTCGGTCAAGCATCCCGCTGTATGGATAAATGTTACGAATTTGAAAACTATTTTCCCCTGCTGTTGCAATATGATCCATTTTATATTACAATATACAAAGAAAAATCTGCAATCTCCAAGGAGAGTTGAACATGGAAAAGAAATGGGATGTGTACGTGTACGGCGACGTCAATATCGATCTTGTGGTGCCCGGGGTGGAGGCTCTGCCCAACATGGGCTCCGAGGTGGACGTGCCGACTATGGAGACCTTTGTGGGGGGCGGTGCCGCTCTTTTTACTCTGGGTCTGGCCAAGCTGGGGTTGACCCCTGTTTTCCAGGGAAGCATCGGCAAGGATATGTACGGCGAGTACATCCGAGGCCTTTTCAAGGAGCTGGGCGTGGACGATACCCTCCTTCTGGACAGTGACACTAAGAAGACGGGCATTTCCATCAGCTTCACCACCCAAAAGGACCGCTGCTTCCTGACCTACCGAGGTACTAATGAGGGGCTGTCTCTGAAACACATGGATCTGACCCAGCTCCCCTACGCCAAGCACGTCCACGTGACGGGCTACGAGGGGCTGACCAACCACGACGAGTACCTGGATATGCTGAAAAAGATCCACGCCATGGGGGATGTCACCGTGTCCTTCGACGTGGGCTGGGACACCACGGGGGTGTGGTACGAGGGCATCTTCGATCTGCTCCCTATGATCGACGTCCTCTTCATGAACGAGACCGAGTGCCGCCACTACACCCGATGCGAGGACATCGAGGAGGGGGCCCGCAGGCTGGCCGAAAAGGCGGGCATGGCGGTCATCAAGCTGGGCAAGAAGGGCGCTCTGGCCGTCAAGGACGGTGAGGTATTCAAGGCTCCCACCTACAAGGTCGAGGTCAAGGACACCACCGGCGCGGGGGATTCCTTCAACGCGGGCTTTGTCTACGGCTTCGTCAGCGGCCTGCCCCTGGAGGAGTGCCTCAAGCGGGGCAACGGCTGCGGCTCCCTGTCGGCTACCATGCTGGGCGGGAACACGGGCTTCCCCTTCAAGGATCAGCTGGAGAGCTGGATCCTCACCGCCGAGACCGAGGTCGTCTCGGATTAACAAAACATAGACAATTCGGAGGAAAATACGTATGAAAATCGGAGTTATCGGCGGCGCGGGTGTGCGTACCGTCATCTTCATCAACGGCCTGCTCAAGCGCTACAAGAAGCTGAGCATCGACGAGGTCGTGCTGTACGATATTGATTTTGAGAAGCTTTCCATCATCGGTAAGCTCTGCCGCCACGTGGTCAAGCGCGAGGGCAAGGATCTGGTCGTCCGCGAGGTCTACGACCCCGTAGAAGCCATCCGTGGCATGGATTACATCGTCACCACCCTTCGCGTGGGGGGCGACCACTCCCGCGTGGTGGACGAGTCGGTGGCCCTTCGTAACGGTGTCATCGGACAGGAGACCACGGGCGTCGGCGGCTTCTCCATGGCCGTCCGCACCATTCCCGTGCTCATGGACTACTGCGAGCTGATCGAGAAGCACGCCCCCGAGGCCTGGATCTTTAACTTTACCAACCCCTCGGGTCTGGTCACCCAGGCCCTCCACAGCGCGGGTCACCACCGCATCATCGGCATCTGCGACGCGCCCAGCAGCCTGAAGTACCGTATGTGCGACAAGCTGGGTGTCACCGAGGAGGAGATGTACGTGGAGTTCTTCGGCCTCAATCACCTGTCCTGGGTCAAGAGCGTACAGGTAAACGGGGAGGAGATCATGGACAAGCTCATCGCCGACGACGATTTCATGTCCTCCATCCACGAGCTGAAGATCTTCGACCGCGAGGTGGTGCGCCAGACGGGCATGATCCCCAACGAGTACCTCTACTACTACTACCACCGCGAAAAGGCTCTCGCCAACATCAACAAGTCCGACATGACTCGAGGCATGACCATCGAGAAGGTCAACATCCAAATGATGAAGGAGTTGAAGGCCATGGACATCGACGCCGACCCCGAGGAGGCCCTCCAGATCTTCCTGTATTACATGCAGCTCCGCGAGAACAGCTACATGTCCATCGAGTCGGGCTCTGCCAACCGTCCCATGCTGGAGAAGGGAAGCCTCCCCGTGCCCGAGGGCATGGGCTATGCCGGCGTCATGCTGGACTGCATCGAGGGTATGCAGAGCGAGGAGGGAAGAACCCTCGTCCTCAGCGTCCTCAACCAAGGCTCCATCCCCTTCCTGGCCGATGACGACGTGGTAGAGGTCACCTGCAACGTATCCAAGAGCGGCATCGCCCCTGTCAAGCAGGAGACCGTGCCCACCATGTGCGAGCTGTACATCCGCCTCATCAAGCGCTACGAGCGGCTGACCGTGGAAGCCGTCCGCGAGGGCAGCGAGGAGAAGGCAGTGGAGGCCCTCATGACCCATCCTCTCATCAATTCCTACTCTTTGGCCAAGAAGCTCATCGCCGACTACAACGAGGCCTACGGCGAGAAGATTTTGAAGGGCCGGGCGTGAGGAATTTTCGGTGAGAAATTGACCGCATAATTTGGCAAATTGGGGTTTAGCGGTGAGTTGGGTTTCCTCGTGAGCCTTCCCTTGTGAGGGAAGGGGGACCGCGAAGCGGTGGATGAGTAGCCGATAAATGGACATTTCCCGAAGGGAAATGATCTGCTTTCCTCCATATAAAAACCTTTCCTGATAGTGCTTTATAGT
>JAGBAS010000019.1 GCA_017938885.1 Clostridia bacterium | reverse complement strand
GTGGAGCCTCCCTCGGCGGGGGCCTCCGACGGCTTCGGTCAGCTGTGGTATTCCTTCCGCCATAAGAGCCTCAAGGCCGTCATCGACCGCCTGGCCCTGGCCCAGGAGGAGGTCACCGATCACACCAAGTTCGCCATTCAGCTGGGTTGCGTCTACGATACCGCTTCGGCTCTCCGCGGTACCTACGGCATTCAAGAGCTCTGCGAGAACGTGGACGTCTTCTGGATGGACGACGGCCCCCTCATGAATCACCATTTCTCCATGGACTATATGCGTTCCTGCCTCCCCGCCACCGTGGAGTTGGCCCAGGAGATCGACGGTCCCCACCAAAACGGCGCGACCCCCGAAAATTATTTGGCTCAAGGTCTGATCTGCTTTGAGCGGGGATGCACCTACGTCAGCGCGGCCAACTGGGGCATCAACGAGCAATATGAAGCCTACCGCCACGTCTGGCAGGAGATCGCCTCCACCTGGCTGGGCGAGAACCCTCCCGCCGTGGTGCAGCCTGACGAGAACACCCCCGTAGTGGAGGTGTCCCTCTCGGAGCTGCTCCGCCGCCGCTCCCCCGATCGGTATATCGCCCTGTACCGCCGCGCGGCCGCTGACGGTGAGTTCGTCTACCTCAAGGTGGTGGACGATCTCACAAGCGCCAAGCCCGCCGATCCCGCCCCCGTGTTCAGCTTCCCCGGAGGGTATTCTACCGAACAGGGAAAGAACAATTGGTACTACCGCTCCCACACCCGCAAGGGCATGACCGATATGACCTTCGATGCCGCGAACAACCGTTGGCAGGGTAGCGCGGAATTCTGTCTGATCTCCGCCGGCTCCATGCACCCCGACACCGCAGATGCCGCCCTGGTCTTCAAGGCTCCCAAGGCGGGAGAGATCACCTGCCTGTACAGCTTCACCTCGGCTTCGGATCAAGGGGACGGTGTGATCCTGTCCATCAAGCACAACGGCCAGAAGATCGAGATCGGAAATGAAAAGAACGGAGGCCTCCTCGTCACCTACGGCTCCCCCGCCGACGGAGAGATCACCCTGACGGTAGCCGAGGGGGACGAGATCGCCTTCATCATCAACCGCAACGGAACCAATGCCTTCGACGCCACCGACACCGCAGTGACCGTGGTCTATCAGTAAAAAAGGGGCGAGATGCCCTGTTATATAAGGAGAAATCACTATGGCAACCGAATACGGACTTCAACTTTTCAGCGTGCGCGACATCACCGGCAACGATCTGGAGGGCGCCCTCCGCGCCGTGGCCGAGATGGGCTACAAGTACGTGGAGTACGCGGGCTTCTTCGGACACTCCGCTGAGCAGGTCAAGGAGTGGCAGGACAAGTACGGTCTGAAGTGCAGCGGCACCCATTCCGGCTGGGGCGAGCTGCTTCCCGAGAACATTGAGGCCACCATCGCCTACCACAAGACCATCGGCAACCCCCACTACATCATCCCCGGCGCGGATCTCTCCAACCTGGACAAGATCATCGACTTCTGCGCCGTCATGAACAAGGCCCAGATTCGTCTGGCCGAGGAGGGCATTTCCCTGGGCTATCACAACCACAGCCACGAGTTCGTGGTGATGCCCTGGGGCTCCACCATCCACTCCGAGCTGGAGAAGCGAGGCACCTTCGATTTTGAGATCGACACCTTCTGGGCCTTCAACGCGGGCATCGACCCCATCGAAACTCTGAAGCGTCTCTCGGGCCGCGTCAAGGTCATTCACCTGAAGGACGGCTTCAAGGGCGGCGCAGGCAAGTCCCTGGGTCAGGGCGAGGCCCCCGTGCTGAAGGTGCGCGAGTACGCCATCAAGAATAACATCCGCATGGTCGTGGAAAGCGAGGGCCTGGATCCCACCGGCCTCGAGGAGGTCAAGCGCTGCATCGATTTCCTGAAGGCGCAGGAGTAAGGGGAACGGCAGGGAACGGCCTCCGGCGGCCCAAGAACCTTTTGCAAAAGGTTCTTGGGGATCTCCAAAACCTTTAAAAAAAGGGAATCAGATGAAAAAGAGAAGTCACTTTCGTGTGGAGAGTGACTTCTTTTTTTCTTTATTCATCAATGGGTCACACTATGATAACACCCAGCAGCGTTTCGGGGAGATCCACCAAGACCTTCGCTCCGTTTTCAATCAGAAGATCCTTGTCCCGCAGCCCCCACGTCACCGAAATACACGGCATCCCGCAATTCCTCGCGGTCTGAATATCCACGTCGGAGTCCCCGATATACACCGCGCTATCCAAGGTCACCCCCAGCTCCTTCAGGGCCTCGTGCACCGTATCCGGCGCGGGCTTTTTCCGCACCCCGGCCCGTTCCCCGATGGCTACCTCCACCAGATCTCCGAAGTATTTCGCGCAGAGCTTTTTGGTGGCGGCGTCGAACTTGTTGGACACCACGGCCACACGGATCCCTTGCTCCCGCAAAGCCGTGAGCATTTCCATGATCCCATCGTAAGGCCTTGTGTGATCCTCGCAGATGGCGGCGTAGGTGGTCTTGAAATCAGCGAGAACGGAGAGGATGGTCTTTTCGTCGGTGCCCGCGGGCACGGCGCGGCGGATGAGCATCTCCACCCCATTGCCCACGAACAGGCGCACCTCGTCCCGGGTGCGGAGGGGGAGAAAATGACGCTCCAGCGCAGTATTGGTGGCGAGGTACAGATCCTCCAGGGTGTCCAGGAGGGTCCCATCTAAATCAAATACAGCTGTTTCGTATGACATACGCGTTCCTTGTTCTATATAAGGTAATAAAATGTACCCCGCCCGATACGGCAATACCAGTAAGTTAAAAGATGGAAAGGCTCCCCTTCCGGGGGAGCTGGCGTCCGCTGTTTACAGCGGGCGACTGAGAGGGGAATTCTGCGCGTGAAAGCCCTCTCCGTCACGCCTCCGGCGTGCCACCTCCCCCAAGGGGGAAGGCTTAACTTAATGATATTGCCCGATAGGGGCGGGGTAGGATATGCGGGGAAGATCAGGCGGCGGGATCCTCCACGATGCCGTCCCAGGAACGGAAATCCGAGGGGGTGTATTCGGCGTTGTCATCCGTCCAGTCGTAGTAGCTGACGCCCTCAAAGGTATTGCCCAGCTCCACGCAGAGGTCGATATTATCCACCCAGTCGGCGGCGTTGAAGAAGACCGAGACGTACTTCTTCTCCTGATCGATGGTGTAGCTGTCGCTCATGCAGTAGGAGAAGGTGCACTCCAGATTCTTGACCGAGCATTCCTCAAAGGCGTAGGCATCCAGAGTTACGCTGCCGTAACCCACGAAGGCTGCCAGATTGTGGAAGCCCGAGAGCTTGACGTTCTCCACGTGGCAGTTCTGGAAGCCCAGCTGGCCCGCCATGTTGTGACCGACGAAGCCGGCGAGACGGAAGGAGATGGGGTGGCCGTCGTTTTCGCGGTCCTGGTTGCTGTAATCCATCCAGCCGTCGGCGGTGAAGTTCTTAACGTAGCAGTTCTCAAACCAGATGTAGCCGCCGGTCTGAACCCCCACGAAGCAGCCCACGGCGCGCTCGTAAGCCACCACCGAGGCGGTATCAATGGTCAGGTTCTGGAAGGTCATATCCTGGTTGGCAACGCCAACGAAGCCCGAGCCCATCCGGTCGGCAGAGGTGCCCTGCTCGGGCTCGTAGGTGGCGAATTGCAGATTGGAGATGGTGTGGCCGTTACCCTCGAAGGTCACGCCGAACAGGCACTCGCCGTCCAGGGGGATCCACTCGTAGCCGGTCATGTCGATGTCGGCGGTAAAGACCACGGTCATGTCGTCGAAGTACTCCATGTCCTCGTTGACGGCCTTATTGAAGGCCATGAGCTCCTCGGCGGAGGAGATGACCACGTGGGTCTCGGGGTCGTACTCGGCGTTGGGATCGGAGGTCTCCTCCTCGGCCTCACTCTCGGCGGGGTCGGTCTCGGGCTCGGTTTCGGGATCGGTCTCGGGAGCCTGCTGGGTGGGGGCCTCGGTGCCGTCGCCCTCGGGGGCGTTGGTGGCGGATTCAACCGTGTCCTTGTTGGGCTCGGAGCCGGAGTCGCAGGCGGCCAGGATGGCGACCGAGGACAGGCAGAGGACCAGACACAGGAGCAGTGCGGTAATCTTCTTCATAAAAATAATCCTTCCTTTCGAAGTAAAATATGGATACGATATACATTGTAGCCGATTTTTGCGGTTTTGTCAAGAGGGCGGCGGCCAAATTCACAATTCCCATGAGAAAAATTCAAGGAAAGGCCCGAAACCGCCTCCGATCATAAAAAATCGTCTGATTGCACAAAACAAAATATGCAGATTTGTGTACAAAAACGAAATTCTGTGAATTGATCTTGAAAATTGGCAGTTTTTTTGGATTTCTCGTTGACAAATTCGGGAAAACATGGTATAATGGAAAATGAGGAACAGCCGTTTTGTTGCAAAACGGACTTCCGTGCGCTGGTATGTGCTACATTATTAACAGTGGCGACAAGCTCTGTTCATAATTTTGGTGTATGATGATAGCACCAAGGCCGCGTTCAAGGGGGACGCGGTGTGTGCGCATAAAAGCCACAAAAAATTTTATTTGGAGGAATTCAAACCATGAAGAAGATTTTTGCAATCGTCGTTACCTTTGCTATGCTTCTCTCTCTTGGCACGGTTCTCGCTTCCGCTGAGCTGCCCGCCGGTATTTCCTTTACCCCCGGCGCCTACGGCGTTGAGGACGCTGCCGATTTCACCCCCGTTGGCGATCTGAAGATCACCTGGGATCCCGATGCCGCTTCCAAGCTGGACCTGACCGACGGTGAGATGTCCGACTGGTCCGAGGCCGGCTACAACATGGTTACCATCGACAAGTCGAACATGGTTGCATGGCAGCCTCATGTGACTGCTCCCGCTAACTGGAACATCAACACTTACTTTGTTGCTGACCCCGATTGGCTCTACATCGGCTTCTACGTAACCGATGATCACTTCGTGTACAGTGCTCCCGGTTCCCGTAACGGCGACGCCTTCCAGGTCTGCATTGACTTCGGCGGCAAGCTGGGCCAGATGCTGGAGCAGGATCCCGACAACCTGCTCACTCCCAAGAACATTTTCTACTCCTTCGGTTGCGTTGAGGACGGTGCTCCCATTGCCATCGAGATCAACGAGTCCGACGGTAACGACGGCTGGATCACCGAGGCTGACGGCTTCGGTGTGAAGGGTGCTGCCAAGAAGACCGAGACCGGTTGGGCCGCTGAGTTCGCTCTGTCCTGGAACCAGCTGTACGACGACTACTCCAACAAGGCTTGGGATGACCCCAAGATCTACGTTGGTTCCGTCGAGAATCTGCCCCTCACCATCGGTTGCTGCCTGTACTATCTGGACAACAACGATAACGGTACTTACGACTGGGCTGCCGGTTCCACCAACGGTATCGCTGACGATGCAGGCGTTCCCCAGGTTTCCTGGACCGCTTACGACAACGGTATCAACCTGGAGCTGGACTACGTTGATGGTATGACCTTCAACTGCGAGAACATCGTTGTGACTCCTCCCGAGGAGACCACTCCCGAGGAGGAGACCGATGAAGAGACCGAGCCCGAGGAGACCGAGGCTAAGACCGAGGCTCCCACCGACGCTGAGACCGAGGCTAAGACCGAGGCTCCCACCGACGCTGAGACCGAGGCTAAGACCGAGGCTCCCTCTGAGGGCGGTTGCGGCGGTATCGTCGGCTTCGGCGCCGCTGCCATCCTGGCCGCTGCTGCTGCTGCCGTCGTTCTGAAGAAGAAGGACTAATTCCTGTCGTCTCAGACTGACAACCACATAAGAAATTCCCGCCTGCCCCTTGCAGGCGGGTTTTTTGGCGGAAAATTGAGAATATGCGAAAAAGTACTTCACAAATCTCTGAAAATGTAGTATAATAAACGTATCTGTGACGACAAACCGAAAGGAGGTACCTATGAGCGGATCATTGCGGAAGTCTCCGGCACTTTTTATTGCCGTCCTGCTGGTTACGGCGGGGCTTTGTATGTCCCTTTCGCAGGCGGCATTGCGGGTCTCGGCCTCTTCCGATGCGGGCGGACGGGTACCTTACGTGTTTCACTTTGAGATCCTGCACACGGAGGCAGGCGGCGGGAGCGGCATTCAGGTGTTCCGGAATTTGGAGCTGGCGCTGGGACAGGCTCTGGAGGCCTCGGGCTGGCTGGCCACCGCCGAGGGTGTGTCGGCATACCAGTATATGTGGCTTCCCGCAGGCGGAGGCTCGGCTTCGTGGGTCACGTTGGAGGATACCGCCATCACGGAGCGGAGCGACCTGACCGCCGCCGGGGTGGCGTACCCTTCGGGTCACGGTACGGCGGGCTTTGCCCTGCGCATAGCCCCGCCCGAAGGCACCCCCGAGGGTTACTACGATCTCTACGTCCGCGCTCTGGACGGCATGGGCACATCCTGTGACCTGGCCGCCATTCTGAATTTACGGTACGGTGATCCCGATTGGCTGTCCGATACGGGTCTGATGGTCAGTATCCCCCGTATCGGTCGGGAGGGCGGTGAGGCTCTGGGGGGCGGTGCATCGGTGGAGGGAGAGCTTTTGCGTATCCCTCCCGACGGCCGTGTTCGTCTGGGAAGCTACAATCTGGCGGCCTTTGAGGAGGTCAGAATCACCTACCGTATGCCCGAAGCCCATGCCCTCGGGGGGGATCGGGTGTCCATCCTGGGACTGAAAACGGCCGGGGAATACAGCTTCGGCAAGGCAGACGAGGCCTACAACACCACGGACAGCCTGGCTTACGCGCCCCTGCTTGAGCCATCGGGAGAAGTGACCCTGCGCGTGTCCGACTGCTACGAGACCGGGGAGCTGTGGCTGACGGGACATACCTACGGAGAGATCGAAGTCACCGAGATCCGTTTCGTATACAACGGCAACGGCACCGACCGTGTAGCGGCCCGTATCCACCTGAGCGGCGAGCTGGCGAGTACCTATTTCGGCAGCTATAACAAAACCTCCCCCGTGGGCGTTACAGACCCGATATTGGGAGACGTTCTGCGCCTGGAGGTCCGGGAAGCCACCAACGATCCCTACGCGTATTTCCGCGCAGGCGACCTGCTGCGGGATCACGGGATCGTGCTGGATGCCGACGAATATAGGTATCTGGTATTCCTGTACCGTGCGGATCCCGCCGTCAATACCGACCGCATGAACCTCTACCTCTGCTCGGGCTCCATCACGGGCCCCACCGAGGCGTGCAACCGGGGTGTGACCCTACAGCGTGACGGAAAATGGCACTACCTGTTGGTGGATCTGACTCAACAGGAAAACTGGGGCGGGATCATCAGCGGCTGGCGTTTCGACTATGTAAGCGGCGAAAGCGACCCGGGCGATGGGGTGGAATTCGCCTCGGTGCAGTTCTTCCGTACCGCCAAGGCCGCCCAAGAGCTGGCGGCTCGGGATCCCCTGTCTGCCGAGCCCTACCGCGTCGGTGATCCCGTTGTGATCCGGGATATGCGGGAGGAGCAGGATAATGAGGGAGACTTCGTTCTGGATCCCTCCGATACCTACGAGGTCACCGAACCCGAGACCGAGCCTCCCACCGAGCCCCCTGAGGATACCGACAGGCCCGCCTCTCCTTCGGAGTCCGAGGAGGAGTCCGCCCGAGACACCTCTCCCGCACCCAATCGGCGGGGATGCGCCTCCGTCCTGCCGCTTCTTCCGGCTTGGCTGCCGTTGGCGATTTGTCTGCTGTTCCGCAAGAAAACATCCTGCTTACAAAGGAGATGACTATGCCTGATCTTTCTTTTCTGAATCTCGATACGCTGCTCATACTGATCTTTTCCGTCATTTTCGTGGGTCTGGTGATCGGTCTCGTGGTGAGCGTCCGCCGCGCGGGGAAACACCCCGAGAAAATTGAAGAAGACTCTGCCGAAGCCATCGGGGAGACCGATGATGACGGTGACGAGACCGACCATGACCTTGACGGTGATGAGATCTGCGACGAAGGCTGGATGCCCCCCGAGCCCGAGGCCTTCCCCGCCCGCGTGGTGGATATGCGGGTGGTGACGGGTAACGTGGGAACCAACAAGCGTCCCAGGACGGAGGTCTCCTTCCTGGTGACCTTTCTCACCGACGACGGCAGTCGCACCGAGTACCCCGTCCCCGAGGAGCTGTACGTCACCCTGGACATCGATCAGACGGGGACTCTGGTCATCCTCAACGGCGGCTTCTTCGACTTTGGTTCGGGGGAGGAATACGACCCTGCGGCCGTGGAGGAGTTCGAGAAGACCTTCGATCCTTCAGACGGAGATGAATAACGAAAAAGGACTGTCCTGCCTACGGCAATACCATAAAGTTAAGCCTCCCCCTCCGGGGGAGGTGGCACGCGAAGCGTGACGGAGAGGGCTTTCCCGTAAAAAATGCCCTCTCAGTCGCCTTACGGCGCCAGCTCCCCCAGAGGGGGAGCCTTTTCGTTTTCTTAACTTAATGGTATTGCTTGCCTACGGATAGTCCTTTTTCATATGGGATCAGCCAAACCAGTCCTCCAGCACCTCCAGGAGCTTGAAGCGCACCTTGTACTTGGTCTTCCCCGTCTCGGTGATGATGCCGTACTGGTCCTTGGTCAGTCCCACCTGGAGGAAGGCGTCCTCGTTGTCATCCTTGGCGGCGGCCGCCGACAGGCAGAGGGGCGGGAAGAGACAGCACCACCAGTTCTGCCCCTCCCCCTCTCCGATGAGGACGCGAAGGGATACGTATGTTCCCGCAGGGAAGGCGCAGGACTCGTAGGTGCGGGTGGGGTAGTCCTCCTCCCCCAGGAGTACCGTCACGGGGTAGTCGTACCCCTCGGACTGCACGACAGAGAGAGCGGCGGCCTCCAGCTCGGCCAGGTGGGCGGTCAGCACCTCGATGGCTTCGGCTTGGGTGGTACAGCCCTCCACCAGAGGGGCGGCGGCCTCCAGTACCCCGTCCCGCACCCGGAGCTTGAGGGCCTGATCCTCCTCGGTGTCCGAGTTGGCCAGGACGTGAAGCCGCACCACCGTGTCGTAAATGTCCCGCTCGCCGTGGACGGGCAGGAAGCTGAGGGCCATCATGGCAATGAGCAGGATCACGATGGCTACGTAAAAGCGTTTGGGCATAGAAAAAACCTCCTTGCGTGATGGGGTTAGCATGACCACACGCGGGGAGGTTTATTCAATGATTTCAATTTAATCTTTTCGGGAATGTGTAGGGCGGGGGCTTGCTCCCGCCGCAATATAAAACGTATCGTCCATCAAAGTACAGCGGTAACTGCCTCGGCAATCATTTCCACAACCGCCTCGATCCCGCCCTCACAATTCACGGTACACCCTGCGGCCTTGATATGCCCGCCGCCGCCGAACTCGGCGCAGACAGCGGCCACGTCCACGTCACAGGAGGAGCGCATGGACACACGGTAGACCCCCTCGGCCTTGGGCTGGCGGATGGCGACGGCCACCTGCACCCCTTGCAGCCCTCTGGCTACGTCCACCAGGGTCCCCAGATGCTCGTCGGTGAAGCCGTACTGCTCCATGACTTCAAAGGGCATAGCCACGATGCCCAGCCTGCCGTCGGCGCAGAGCTTCAGGCGGTCAAAGCCCACCTTCTCGGCTTGGAGGAGCTTGTAGGACTTCACCCCAAAGAGGCGGTGGTTGAGATCCGCCGCATCAAAGCCCGCCTCCAGAAGGGCGGCGGCGGCACGGTGGGTCTCGGGGGAGGCGTTGCTGTAGCGGAAGCAGCCCGTGTCCGAGCTGACGGCGGCGTACAGAAGGCGGTCCACCCCCTCGGGGATGGCGGTGAGACGGCCCATCCTCACCAACTCGCGGGACAGGCGGTAGACCAGCTCTCCCGCCGAGGAGGCCGAGCCGTCGATATAACCGTCAGCGTACATCTCGCCTTTCGCGTGGTGGTCGATCATGAGGTCAAATCTGCCCTCGTAGTCGGGGTACAGCACCCCCGCCTGGGCCGGGGAGGCGGTGTCCACCGAAATGATTTGGGTGGGCGTGAAATCGGCAAGAAGATTCTCCTTCAGGATACTGTCCTGCATCCCCTCGGTGAGAAAGCGCAACCGCTCGGGAATCTCGTCCTCGCAGATACAGCGGGCGGTACAGCCCATGGCTTCCAGGATCAGCTTCAAGCCAAAGCCCGCGCCGATAGCGTCCCCGTCGGGGTGACGGTGGAAGAGGATGAGGGTGGGCTGATCTCCGTGGATGCGGGCGGCGGTTTCGGTTAAGGTGAGATTCTGATACATGGCGGGATCAGTCCTCGTCCTCGTCCAAAAGATCGTCCAGAGCGGAGGTCTCGGCGGTCTCCTCGGGGGCGTCCTCGGTGTAGGTGAAGCCGCTGATGATCTTCTCGATCTTGGCGCCGTAGGCGATGGAGGTGTCCTCCACGAAGGTCAGCTCGGGGGTGATGCGGAGGTTGAGGCTCTTGGCCAGCTGACCCCGGATATAGGGAGCGGAGGACTCCAGTCCCTTCTTGACGGTCTTCTTGTCCCCCTGCATATGGGAATAAAAGATCTTGGCGTACTTCAGGTCGGGGGTGACCTCCACGCCGGTGACGCTGACGAAGGCCTCGCTGACGCGGGGATCCTTGACGGTACGGATGATCTGGGCCGCTTCCTTGAACATTTCCTCGTTGATGCGGCTTTGACGGTATTTGGCCATGGTATGCTCCTTTTCGTGTGTTTGGGTGTGTTTACGGGAGGGGTGACCCTCTCCTACGGATGGATGATCTTCAACAACTTTCAGAAGGGAAATATCCACAGACTATTTCCTTTTTGAAAGTTCTTGAAGGGTGTCCAGAGGGGGACTTCTTTCAAGAAGTCCCCCTTTGGCGTTCTTATCGTTCTCTCTTACTGAGCAGCGTCCACGATAGCGGCGAACTTAGCGGCGACCAGGGAGGCGCCACCGATGAGGCCGCCGTCCACGTTGGGCTTGGACAGAAGCTCTGCGGCGTTCTTCTCGTTCATGGAGCCGCCGTACTGAACCACAGTCGCCTCGGCGATCTCGGCACCGAACATCTCGGCCACAGCGGCGCGGACGTAGCCGTTGCCCTCGTCAGCCTGGTCGGCGGTAGCGGTCACACCGGTACCGATGGCCCAGACGGGCTCATAGGCGATGATGACGTTCTTCATCTGCTCGGCGGTGACGTTGGTCAGAGCCATCTTGGTCTGGAACTTCAAGAGGGTCTCGGTGTAGCCCAGCTCTCTCTGCTCCAGGGTCTCGCCCACGCAAACGATGGCCTTCAGGCCGGCGTTCAGAGCGGCCAGGGTGCGGAGGTTGACGGTCTGGTCGGTCTCGGCGAAGTACTGTCTTCTCTCGGAGTGACCGATCACCACGTACTCCACGCCAGCCTCGGTGAGCATCTCGGCAGAGATCTCGCCGGTGTAGGCGCCGGAGGCCTTGAAGTGGACGTTCTCGGCACCGATCTTGATATTGGAACCGGCGGTAGCCTCGATAGCGGCGGGAATGTCGATGGCGGGCACGCACAGGACCACGTCACAGTTGTCCTTGCCGGCCACCAGGGGCTTCATCTCCTCAATCAGAGCCTTGGCGGCGGCGGGAGTCTTGTTCATCTTCCAGTTACCTGCGATTACGTATCTTCTCATGGTATTCAATTTCCTTTCGGTTTTGATTCAGTTTCGTTTCTGTTCCAGCATCCAGGCCATGACCTCGGGATCGTCGTAGACGTAGATCCAGCAGCCGTGCCCCGCGCCGGGGTAGATGGTCAGCTTGGCATTACCGCCCATGGCGTTGATGCCCTCGATCATCCTCACGGTCTCGGTGTAGTGGAGTGCTTCGTCACAGTCGCCGTGGAAGCCCCACACGGGAATGTTCAGCATTTCGCGAACACCCCAAGCGATACCCGCGCCGCAGACGGGGAGCAGAGCGGCAAAGCGGTCGGCGTTGGCCTGACCCCACAGGTAGGTGCCCGTGCCGCCGTTGGAAAGCCCCGTCAGATAGATGCGCTTTTCATCCACGGGAAGGGTGGCGATGAGATGATCCAGAAACAGATTCAGGGATTCAATGTAGGCGCCCCAGTACTTCCCCTCGGGGAGCTGGGGGCTGACGAGGATGAAGGGGTAGTCACGGCCTTGTTCGGCGTGCATGGGGTAGCCGTGGATGGCGACACGGTCCAGCTCGGTGGTGCCGTTGCCACACTCGCCTGTGCCGTGGAGGAAGATCACCAGCGGGTAGGTCTTCGCGGGGTCGTAATCCTTGGGCAGGGCTTGCAGATAGCCCCAGAACATCCCCGTCCCGGGGACGACATAAGACTCGTGGGTGTTCATACCTTCACCTCTGTATATTTGTTAAAAGCTTTTGGGAGTCCAGAACCCTTTTCGCAAAAGGGTTCTGGCGGGTGCCGCCGAGCTTGCTCGGCATGCAGAGCCCTGGCTTACTCCTTGTCCATCAGGCAAGCGATGCCGGGAAGCTCCAGACCCTCGAGGAACTCGAGAGAAGCACCGCCGCCGGTGGAGATGTGGGTGATGCGATCGGCGTAGCCCAGCTGCTCGCAAGCGGCGGCAGAGTCACCGCCACCGACGATGGAGATGCAGTCGGAGTCAGCCAGAGCCTCGGCCACGGAGATGGTACCCTTGGCCAGGGTGGGGTTCTCGAACACGCCCATGGGGCCGTTCCAGACAACGGTCTTGGCGGTCTTCACAGCCTCGGCGTAGAGAGCCATGGTCTCGGTACCGATGTCCATACCCTCCTTGTCGGCGGGGATAGCGGAGGCGGGGACCACCTCAACGTCGATGGGAGCGTCGATGGGGTTGGGGAACTCGGCGGCAACGGTCACGTCCACGGGCAGGAGCAGCTTGACGCCATTGGCCTCGGCCTTGGCCATCATCTCCTTGCAGTAGTCGATCTTGGACTCATCCAGCAGGGACTTACCCACCTCGTAGCCGCGGGCAGCCTGGAAGGTGTAGGCCATACCGCCGCCGATGATGAGGGTGTCGACCTTGCCCAGCAGATTGTTGATGACGTTCAGCTTGTCGGAGACCTTTGCGCCGCCCAGGATCGCCACGAAGGGACGCTCGGGGTTGGACAGAGCCTTACCCATGACGGAAATCTCCTTCTGGATCAGGTAGCCGCAGACAGCGGGCAGACCTGCGTGCTGGACCACGCCGGCGGTGGAGGCGTGAGCGCGGTGAGCGGTACCGAAGGCGTCGTTGACGAAGATCTCAGCGAAGGAAGCCAGAGCCTTGGAGAACTCGGGGTCGTTCTTGGACTCACCTGCGGTGAAGCGGGTGTTCTGGAGCAGAACGATGTCGCCGGGCTTCATAGCGGCGACCTTGGCCTGAGCGTCCTCACCAACGGTATCGTTTGCGAAGACAACGCCGCCGCCCAGCAGCTCGTTGAGCTTATCGGCGACCACCTGGAGGGAGAACTTCTTGACGTCGCCCTTGGCCTTCTCCAGAGCGGCGGCGGTAGCGGCCTCCTGCTCCTCGGCGGGGAGCTTTTCGATCTTGGCGATCTCCTTCTTATCCAGCTTCAGCTTGGCGTCAAAGACGTTGTGGGGCTTACCCATGTGGGAGCACAGGATCACCATAGCGCCCTGATCGCGCAGGTACTTGATGGTGGGCAGAGCCTCAACGATGCGCTTGTCACTGGTGATGACGCCGTCCTTGAGGGGCACGTTGAAGTCGCAGCGGACGAGAACCTTCTTGCCGGCAACCGCGATGTCTTCGATGGTCTTCTTGTTGTAAGTCATGGATGTATCCACCTTTCTTTACGGTACCTCCACCCGAAAAACGGTATGGAAGTCCAAAATTCTTCACCTTATAATATACCACATTTTTCCGCAATTATCAAGAGGTTTTCAAATTTTTTTCGCGTTTTCCTTGACATTTTTGCAGACCGGGGTTACAATATACCCACCGAGACTTTTGCGGTATTTTCCGGATTTACCGCGCAAAACGGTTTTTCGGTCTTGAACGCCAATCCTCCCCACGATACGTGCGGCGAGGTTCCCTTGTATTTTTCGATCAAAAATCATTAGGCGATTGCATAATTGCGAAAAATTGGGGTTTTTCGGGCTGTTGGGTTTCCGCGTTGAAAGCCTTCCCTTGTGAGGGAAGGGGGACCGCGAAGCGGTGGATGAGTAGCCGATAAATGGACATTTCCCGAAGGGAAATGATCTGCTTTCCTCCATATAAAAAACTTTCCTGATAGTGCTTTTCCCAGCGCAGATCAAAAACTTTTCGTGTGGCTACTCATCCGTCACGCCCTAAGGGCGTGACACCTTCCCTTACAAGGGAAGGCTTTCAACGCGGAAACCCAACAGCCCGATAAACCCAAATTTGAACATTTTGCAATCGGCTATCAAAATCACGTAAAGGAGAAAACGAAGCCTCATCAGGCTTCGCCGACGGATCGTATGAACGAAGCAATGAAGAACAGCATCCACGCCGTGAAGGTAGAGACGGCGGATGAATGGAGCAAACTTTTTGAGCGATACGGTCAGACCGAGACCGCGTGGATCGGCGCCGACGGGATCTTCTCCTTTGCGCTGGACGGAAACGATGCCCTCGCGAGTGCTACAGACCGCACGAAAACCTTTTTTATTTTCAGCGATACGCTGTTCGGTACTACGAGCGAGGACGGAAGAAAGGCCGTGCGGGAGGCCATGCCCAACCACACCTCCGCGATCCTCGAGGGAAACAGGCCCGATGCGACGAGGCGTAGATTTGTCTGGGGAAAGGGCGGAAGCTGCACGCTTGACAGGAACGATCTCGGCGACGATGAGAAGAAAAATCTTGTGGGTGCTCCGAAATGGTTCACGGATGGTCTTGTGCTGGGGGATAAGCTGTATCTGTTCTGCTATACCCCCATCGGACTCGTCAATGACAGGGTGGACATGGCCGTGTTCCCGATTGTGGACGGTGACCCCGACTATGAGCATGATTCCCTCATCGAACCCATCCCTCAGCTCTGTATGCTGACCCCTGAGGGAGAGCTGGACGTTGATTACGGCTATGCCGTCCACGTCAATACCCAAGAAGCGGGCGCGCCTGACCCCGACGGATATATCTACATCTATGGCGGCGGCCGCGATTACAGGGGCTACGTTTCCCGCATCAAGGCCGAGGATTTTCCCGATTTTACAAAGCTGAGATACTATGACGGAAGCGGATGGAGCGCAAGCATCGCCGATTCCGCCGCCGTGATCCGGGGCATATCCCGCGAATACAGCGTGACGCCCATTCCCGTAGGCCCTAAGGCCGGGAAATACATAGCTGTATTCATGGATCAATGCGTTTCCGGTGATATTGCCTATGCCATCGCCGACACGCCCTACGGACCCTTTGGCGAGACCGTCCGATTCTACCGCGCCCCCGAGGCGGGTGAGAAGGTGCTTGACGCGGAAGGCAAGGAGGATACGGTATTCACGTATAACGCCAAGGCCCATCCCCATCTGTCGGAGGGAAGCCGTTTGTTGATTAGCTATAACACGAACGTGTGGAATGGCGACAACACACCCTACTGCTATCACCCGAGATTCATCTGGCTTGACCTTGAAACGATTTGATTCGCTTGGACGTTTTAAGGGTCTATCTTCTGTCTTGATATTCTCGCGGCGGTGGACTTGTCTTTTCCGCCAATACAGAATATAAAAGGCAGAACCTTCATGAAAAAATTTTCAGAGGCGTGAAACGATTTGGTCCTTTTCGGCGTCTCTATGTGTGAAAGTACTTTCCGGTAAAGGAGGTCCGGCGATGCTCCGACACGTACCCGAGGATCATGAGCTTTTGGAGAACCTGACCCAGGCCCTGGGCTCGGGGGATGCAGAAGCCGTGAATGGAGCCTTCGAAACCATATACGACACCTACGCGCGGTCGGTGGCTTTTGTCTGCGGACGTTTTTTGTCCGACGATACCGATATCCGCAGTGTGACCAACGACGTCTTTATCCGCTTTTTCCAACGCTCCCCCTACCTGGATGAAATCGAGTCCCTCCGCGCCTACCTCATGCAGTCCGCCCGCCATGCCGCCCTGGACTTTTTGCGGGCTAAGAACCGCCGCGAGAGGGGGCTGACCGCGTTGACATCCCCCGATGAGGACACCGATCCTTTGACCCTCATCCCAGACCCCGACGGAAATATCGCCGCCCACGCCCGCTACCGCGCGCTGACCGACGATCTCCGCGCTACGGTGGGAGACGAGGCTGCCGAGATCATCCTGGCCCACGCCGTCTGCGGGGAGAGCTTCCCTGAGATCGCGGCCAGGCTGGGGCTGAAGACAGGCACCGTCAAGACCCGCTACCACCGCGCCATCCAACGCTTCCGCAAGCAGAAAGGAGACAATTGGCTGTGAAATCCAAGAAGAACCCCAAGCCCACCCCCGAGCAAGCCCTTCGCCGCGCTTGCGAGGATGGGATGGGACTTGACCTGACCTATAACGAGATCAACGACCGCGTCGATACCGCTGAGCTCGCCCGCGTAGGGAAGGTGCGGCAGACCGCCAAGCCCGCCATGATTCCCACGGGGACATCCGTACCCGCTCCCCGCCGCGCCGCGCCCACCGTTCTGTTGGTGCTGGCCGTTCTGATCCTCACCCCCGCCCTGGCGGTGGGCAGCTTCCTCATTGCCCGCTCCACCATGGATTCTACGGTTCCCGGTGAGCATCCCGACGAAACGGTGGGCTATATGCCCCTCCCGGGCACAACCCCTGACCAGAGCCTCACCCCGGGCGTCTCAGCCCCCGTGACCCCCCGCCCCATCACTCCCAACACCTCGGGGGAGGCGTGGGGCAACCTCTTCAATCTCACCGAGTCCTACGCCATGGGCGACGCCCTGTTCCTCCGCGCCGAGCATCTGGACCCCGCCATGACCGAGGGGACGCTTCCCGCCGTGCTGACGGTTTCGGACGTGGAGGAGTGGAAGAGCTTTTACGGTGACGTCTATTCCGAGGGTGTTCCCTCCCAGGAGCTTCTGGACGGGCTGAACGGCCTGACCCGGGAATTTTTCAATGACTACTCTCTGCAAGTCATCATCACCGAGGGGCGAAGCGGCTCCATCCGTTACAGCTTGGAGAAGACCCTCCTCCCCATTGGAATGGTCCACCGATCCTGGGAGCTGGTGGCGCAGGTGCCCCCTGCCCTGACCATGGACATCGTCCATTGGTGCATCGTGATCCCCGTGAGCAAGGCCGATGCCCAAGTGCCCGTCATACTGTCCACGCGGGAGGAGCCTCTGGGCTACACGGTGGAGCCCGACGACGTCATCCCCGACATCACGATCCGTGACCCCTACCAGCTATGGTTCGAGTCCGACTCCTACGCCCGAAACGGCTGTCTCTACGGCCGCCTGAGCTACAACGACGATGGGAGCTACCCCTACACCACATCCGTCACCACCCTTGCCGAATGGCAGAGCCTCTACCTGGGCTGCTCCGTGGGCTCGATCTCGGACGGAGGCTTCACGGAGGGGCTGGCCGCGCTGGACGAGGCCTTCTTCGCCGAGCAGTCTCTGCTGATCCTCTACCTGGAGGAGGGCAGTGGCTCCAACCGCCACCGCGTGGATCAGGTCATTGCGGAGGACGGGACGGTCACCGTTACTCTGACCACTCTGAAGCCCGAGATCGGTACCTGCGACATGGCCTACTGGGCGATCCTCATCCCTATGGACAAGGAATCCGCCGGTCTGCCCGTGGAGATCGTGAGAAAGACCGAAACGCTTACTCCGTAAAAGAGCGAGAGCCGTACCCTTCTGCCGAGGGGTGCGGCTCTCTTTTCGCGTTCATTGAGCGGCAGGGGTTGACTTTCGCGGGGGAATGGGGTATAATAGGGGGAATGGTAGATTCAAATTGGGGCTTATAGGGAAGTTTGTATATGACTTATCTGCGTGAGTCGCCCTCTCACCCGCTTCGCGGGAGCTCCCCCAAAGGGGGAGCCTCATAGCGAAATAATCTTTTGCTTGGAAAAAGTTTTATCACGAAACGGAGTAAAAGGCTCCCCCTTTGGGGGAGCTCCCGCCGCAGGCGGGTGAGAGGGCAACTCGCAAAGGTCAAGACAAATCAACACCCCGATAAACCCAAATTTATATGCCTATCCCCCGAAAGGAGTCCCCTCCCGTGCACATCTCCCTCTCGGAGCATTTCAACTACCGCAAGCTCCTGCGCTTTACCTTCCCCTCCATCATCATGATGATCTTCACCTCGGTCTACGGCGTGGTGGACGGTCTGTTCGTCTCCAACTTCGTGGGTAAGACTCCCTTCGCCGCCATCAACCTCATCTGGCCGTTTTTGCAGATTTTGGGCTGTGGCGGCTTCATGCTGGGTACGGGCGGCTCGGCGCTGGTCTCCAAGACCATGGGGGAGGGGGACAAGGACAAGGCCAACCGTTACTTCTCCCTCTTAGTCATCACCACCGTGGTGCTGGGTATCGCCATTACCATCCCCGGGATGTTTTTGATCGAGCCCGTGGCCGTCCTTCTGGGCGCCGACGAGGCCATGCTCCCCTACTGCGTCACCTACGGCCGCATTCTCCTGGCCGCCCAGACCGCCTTCATGCTCCAGGGGGTGTTCCAGAGCTTTCTGGTCACCGCCGAGCGGCCTACCCTGGGCCTGCTCGTTACGGTGGGGGCGGGAGTCACCAATATGGTGCTGGACTTTCTCTTCATCGCGGTCCTTCGGTGGGGGCTGGTGGGTGCCGCGCTGGCTACCATCCTGTCCCAGACCGTGGGCGGCGTCGTGCCGCTGATCTACTTCCTGCTTCCCAATAAAAGCCCCCTGCGGCTGACCCTCCCCCGCATGAGGATGCCCGCGTGCTTGGCGGTGATCGGCAAGGTGTCTATCAACGGCTCCTCCGAGCTCATGACCAATATCTCCATGTCGGTGGTGAGCATGCTCTACAACTACCAGCTCATGCGGCTGGCGGGCGAGGACGGCATCGCGGCCTATGGGGTCATGATGTACGTCAGCTTCGTGTTTATTGCCGTGTTTATCGGCTTCGCCGTGGGCTCGGCCCCCATCGTGGGCTTCCACTACGGCGCGGGCAACCACGGCGAGCTGAAGTCCCTGCTCCGCAAGAGCCTGAACCTGACCGTCCTGGCGGGCATCGGCATGGCCGTCCTGTCGGCGGCTCTCTCTACCCCCCTGTCGGGGATCTTCGTGGGCTACGACGAGGGGTTGTACGAGCTGACCCGACACGGGTTCCTTCTCTACTCAGCGTCCTTCCTCTTCGCGGGCTTCGGCATCTTTGGGTCCAGCTTCTTCACCGCCCTGGGCAACGGCGGGATCTCGGCGGCCATCTCCTTCCTCCGCACCCTTGTCTTCCAGGTGGCGGCGGTGCTGATCCTGCCCCTCCTTTTCGACATCGACGGCATCTGGTTCTCCGTAACGGCGGCCGAGCTGTTGGCTACGGGGGTGACCTTCCTGTTCCTCTTCGTCATGCGGAAAAAGTACCGCTATACGTGACCGCCCCACCCGATCGAAAGGAGAGTGAGACCATGAAAGCGACCTGGCTGTTTTTCGATATGGGCTCCACCATCATGGACGAGACCGCCGCCATGGAGAAGCGGATCCGCGATTCCATCGCGGGGACGGGTGTCGCCTATGAAGAATTTACTGCGAAAATGGCAGAATTCCGCGCCATGGGCTTGCGGGAGGATATAGCGGCTTTTGCCCATTTCGGACTCCCCAAAGCTCCCTGGCCCAGAGATGCGGAAATGCCTTACCCCGATGCAGACCGCGTGATCCATACCCTGAGGGAGCGAGGCTACCGCCTCGGTATCATTGCCAATCAGTCCCCGGGATCCGCCGAGAGACTGGCGCGGTTCGGTCTGCGGGACTATTTTGAGGTGATCTGCGCCTCCGCCGAGGAGGGCGTGGACAAGCCCGACCCCGAACTGTTCCGCCGCGCCCTCACCCGCGCGGGCTGCGCTCCCGCCGATGCCGTCATGATTGGCGACCGTACCGACAACGACGTGGCTCCCGCCAAAGCGTTGGGGATGCAGACAGTCTTGATCCGGCAGGGATACGGGGGGTATCACGTCATCCACCACGAGGGGGAGATCCCCGATCTGACGGTGGACAGCCTGCCCGAATTGCTGGATATTTTTGAGTAGATAAATTGCAGTTTACTGGGGCGGTCACCGCGTATTTTGCCTTCCCCATGCGGTGCCATCCGCAAGCGGATGCGGGGGACCGCGAAGCGGTGGATGAGGAGAGCGAATTGCGGTTCGGTATCGGGTGTGAGTTTCCCTTGTATACCAATGGATTCAGCTCTCTCCCGTATGAATCGCTCAATCCGCTCTCCTCATCCGTCACCCGCTAAAGCGGGTGCCACCTTCCCCGCTGGGGAAGGCTAATGGACGCGGTCGCCGCCTCGACAGACCCAAATTTGAAAACAACAAACGGAGTACCCTATGTCACAAGTAACCTTCGGAAGTATCACTCTCCCCCACGGCCTTGCCCTCGCCCCTTTGGCGGGAGTCAGCGACCGTGCCTTTCGCCGTGTCTGCCGCGCCTGCGGAGCCGACTTCACCGTCAGCGAAATGGTCTCGGCCAAGGCCCTCTGCTACGAGCAACGCAAAAAAGACCCCAAGGTCCGCTCGGTGTCGGGGCAGCTTGCCTCGGTCATGGCCGACGAGCTTCCTATGGCGGTACAGATCTTCGGCAGTGAGCCCGACTTCATGGCCGAGGCCGCGCGGATGATTGAGGCCAACGAATACATCGGCTGTGTCAGTGAGGTTCCCCCCTCGGCCATCGACATCAACATGGGCTGTCCCGTCCGCAAGGTCACGGGCAACGGCGAGGGGAGCGCGTTGCTCAAAAACCCCAAGCTCATCGGCGAGATCGTCTCCGCCGTCGCCCGCGCCGTGAGCATCCCCGTCACCGTAAAAATACGCGCGGGGTGGGATAAGGATTCCGTCAACGCCCCCGAGGTGGCCAAGATCATCGAGGCCTCGGGCGCGTCTATGCTGACCGTCCACGCCCGCACCCGTGAGCAGATGTATGAGCCGGGGGTGGATCGGTCGGTCATCACCGCCGTCAAGCAGGCCGTCTCCATCCCCGTGCTGGGTAACGGCGACATCTACACCGCCGCCGATGCCCTGTCCATGATGGCCGAGACGGGGTGTGACGGAGTCATGATCGCAAGGGGTGCCATGGGTAACCCGTGGGTATTTACAGAAATCTGCGCCGCACTGGACGGGAAGGACTACACCCCGCCCCCCATAGCGGAGAGATTCGAGGTGGCGCTCGCCCAGGTGTGGGAGATGATTACCGAGAAGGGGGAGCGTGTTGGGGTGGCCGAGGCCAAGAAGCACCTGGCCTGGTACTGCCACGGCATGGAGGGTGCCGCCGCCGCCAGGGGACGGCTCATGCAGGCGGAGTCCTACGGTGAGCTGGCCGCCATTCTCCGTGAGATGGGAGGCAGGGCATGAATCAAACCGCCGTGACCCCGCTCCGTGCCCTGATCCTCTGCACCGACAGCCGTCTGTCCCGCCTCCTGGAGACCGAGCTGGCCTACCTGGGGATCGATGCCCGCAGTACCGAGTCTTTGCCTCTGCCCGACGGGGAGCTGTGCCTGATCCTGGCCGACGGGGACGAATTTGCCCCAAAGGACTGTACCGAGTTGGCTTCCGCCTGCGGCTGTCCCCTCCTGCTCTTCGGGCGGGAGAGCCTTGACCCCGCCGCTCTCCCCGCTGAGGCGGTCTTTCTCCGCCGTCCCTTCGCCCTTGGCGATCTGGAGCAGACGGTACGGAGACGGTTGGCGGGACTGCCCGCAAACGGCTTCCCGGTGGGGATGTCCCGCAATCCCGCCGCGCCCGAAACGGTCTCCGTCGTTCCCTCTGCCGCTCCCGCGCTGACGGTCAACGCCGAGAACGGTACCTTCACCCTGGAGGGCAAGACGGTAGCCTTGACCCCCGCCGAGCAGACCATACTGGAATACCTCTGCGCCCGCCGAGGCGAGGCCGTCCCCCGCGCCGAGCTGGCCACCCTTCTGGAGGGCGGCGGCAACAGCGTAGACGTCTATATCTGCAAGCTCCGCGCCAAGATCGAAAAGCCTCTGGGGAGGCGGATGATCGTGACGGTGCGGGGGGTGGGGTATCGGTTGGAGATCTGACCGCGCAATCGAAAAAACCTCCTCTCTGCTCTATGGCAAAGGGGAGGTTTCCGTTTGAAATAGCGGGAGGAGACTACCACAGAATGGGGGGCAGAAGCACCGTGGCACCGACGGCCAGAAGGATCACAACGACAGTTACCGCTGAAAATGCCCAAGCGTGCTTCCGCCATGCCACCATCAGCGGCAGAGCCACGGCGCAACCAACCAACGCCGAAGCCGCAGACACAATCCAGTAACCGATCCAATGATACGCGGGCATGGTTCCCAAGCAGGCGTAGAACCGACAGAAAAAGTAACACACGCCCATATGGTTCAGGAGCATAACGGGTAAGAAAGCACCCAAAAGCCAAACGCCTGTCCGCCACAGGGGGCGCGGTTGTTCCGTTCTTCTGCGGGTCAGCATCAGAGCAAGGATCGGGAACAGAACGTAGACCATAGGCAGATACACCGTGGGCAAGCTGACCAGATCCAGTGCGTAATGCAGACCGCCCGTAACCGACGTCACGACCGCCGCGCAGAGTACACCGCCTCCTACGCAATACAGGGGATGCAGAGGCTTGGGCGGATTCGGCTCTGCGATGAGGGAATCATCTCGCAAGCGGCGGTATACGATAACCTGGGACAGAAGGACGACCGCCATCACGAAAGCGTACATCCCAACGTCAGCAAGTCCCCAATAGCGTCCCAGCCCGGTGGGAATCAAGCTCATCAGGGCATCCAGAAGCACCTCGCTCCAGAAAAATACCAACCCGGACAAGGCATAGATCACCCAGCATACCCATTTTTTCCGTCGGAAGCATACGAGAACAGGCAGAAGGATAGCCAAGGCCATCATCTCTCCCGTCAAATACTGATAGCTTACGGTGATCCAATCGGTATGCCAGAAGGCGTATTCCAAGCCATTGGAAACATGGCGGCAGTAAAACATGAAGCTGCCAATGAGCACCGCATTACCCACCATGGCAACGCCTGCGGTGATCTTCCACAGATGTCGGAGGGCATGGCGGCGATTCGAATACCACCAACGATGTGTGACTATGTACACCGCCGGCAGAGGGACTGTAACGGCGTAAAGAAAGAAGAAGAGCGTTACGAAATCGGTTTGCAGATCAAGGAGAACGGCGATGGGGTAAAGATTCAGGCACAGCAGCTCCGTCAACAGAAGGACTGCCCCGAACAAAATGGCGTAGCCCTTTATCGTAAGCGGCTTCGCTACGGGAGCCGGCAGATCCTCCTGCCTCTTTTCTGCCGGCTGTGCGACGATGTCGGCTTTGACCTCTTGAAGCTCTATCCCGCGAATGAGATAGTCCAAGCTCACCCCGAACAGATCGCAGAGAGCCACCGCACAGCCCATCTCGGGGGTGGCCTGATCCAGCTCCCACTTGGATACGCTCTGCCGTGAGACCGACAGTTTTTCGGCCAACTGCTCCTGGGTCATGCCCCGCCCCTTGCGCAGAGCGGTGACGCGTTCGCCCATGGTCATATTCCATCACTCCTTCGTGTCAATATGACCACAGTATACCACAAGACCGCCTGTTTGTCCACCAATTTGAGGCGGAAAACGCGCAACTTGGGGTTGCGGAGCGCGGGATATCGGTCAAATGTCTGAACAAAGGCACAAAAACGGCCCTCTACCGTATTGGCGGAAGGCTGTTTTGTTGTTACGGGATCAATACGGGATCTCCTCGGGAACGCCGTACTCTCCTCTGTATATGTGGGGATCCTCCCCGATCGCCTCCATCAGCTCCTCGCGGGTGACGGGCCTCCCCTCGGGATCGTCGGGGCGGGACAGCAGGAAGGCCTCGTCCCAATAGGCCATGGGATACCCCTCCTCCGACCGGGCGGTATGGATCCAGCCCGTCTTGATGACGGCGTAGACCCCCTCCTCCCTCTTGATGAACCACCCCTCGACCCACAGGGCGTACAGCTCCTTGCCCTCGGGGTCGGTATGGGGGGGAACGGGAGGCTCGTAGGTGTACCGGTGCGCCAGCTCTCTCAGGTACGAGTCCAGCGGTACCGTCAGATCCTCGGCGGTGTAGCGGACGGCAGAGCGGGTGACCGCCCCCGTCTTCAGGTCAATGGAGACCGTCTCCTCGGTCCAACAGCCAAACACGTACCGACGAAGCAGCAGCGTATCCCCCTCGAAGCGCTGGGAGCATACGCCCCGATCCAGCTCGATGACCGCCTCCTTCGCTTGGTCGCTCAGAGCCTCGATATCCCGATCGCGGTAAGCCCTTGGCGGGGCATACAGCTCGCCCCGCCATTCCTGCTCGGCCTGTATCTCTTCCCGTATGCGGGCGACGGTCTCCTCCACCGTGCCCCCCCGCCGCACCACCAGCGTGTCGCTGTTTTCGTCCAGCAGGGAGCGGGCGAACTGGTAGCCGTACCGCCAGCTCTCTGTCTGCCAAAGGCGCTCGTCGAACAGGCCGTCTGTAAAGGCGATGATATTCCCCAGCTCGGGATGGTCCTGCGGGTCCCCGAACACGGGAAGCCAGCCCCTTCCGATCCGTTCCGAGGTCTTACTGAACAGGGAGAGCCCATCGGTCCCCACCTGCGTGGCCGACAGGATCAGCTCGTCGTAGGCTGAAAGATCGGTATACAGATGGGCGGGGAGCAGGTACAGGATCTGGTGGTGAATATTCTCCCCGTGGATCACCTCCAGGACCTCCAGGTTGAGGAGACGGTACTCGGCGCTCTCCCCCAGGAGGCAGACCGTCTCACCGTCCCAGTAGTCCTCGATGAAGCGCACCCTCACCACTACGCCCGTGCTCTCAAAGCGGAATGCGGGCGGCGCGGAGCTCTCTGCCGAGGGCAGGCGGGCCGTATCCCCTGCTACGAACAGCGGAGAACCGCCCACCATCCCCTCGGGCCACAGGGAGGGTGCAAACAGGGTGGTGGTATGCTCCTCGGTATCTGCCGTGTCATGAGGAAGCGGGCAGTTCGGCCCGGCGTGTCCCGGGGAGAGGATCACCAGCAGGCTGATGGGGAGCACCACCAAAAGCAGTACCGCCGCCACGGTCCAGCCCCGCCACAGAGCCCGTTTCCGCGCCAAACGCTCCCGCCACGACGCCGTCACGCTCGCGTCTACCGCCTCGTACCGCGCAAGGATCCCCTCGTCCAGCTCGCCCACGGCGGACAGAAATCTTCGCAGCTTGTCTTGCTTCATACCAATATACCTCCTTCCGCCAGCCGCTCCCGCAGCTCCTCCCGCATGGCCGCCAGGTCCTTGTGGACGGTGGACTCGCTGACCCCCAGCCTCTCGGCGATCTCGCGGACGGGCATGACGAAAAAGTAGCGGCTGACGAACATATACAGGCTTCGGTCGTTGACCCCGTCCAGGTATTCCGACAGGATCAGGGAGATCTGACGCGCCTCGGCCTCGTCATCCTCGGTGAGGTCGGGGAGCAGCGCCTCTACCTCGGACAGGGGGATGCACAGCTCGGTGGGGACGCGCTTTTTCCGTGTGCGCTCGTCGTAGCGGTCCAGGGCGGTCCCCCGCATGATCTTGGAGAGGAAGGACCGCAAAATGCTCGGACGGGAGGGCGGAATGGCGTTCCAGGTCTTGAGGTAGGTGTCGTTGAGGCACTCCTCGCTGTCCTCGCGGCTTTGGAGGATGCGGTAGGCGACGGTCATGAGGTAGGTGCCGTACTTACGGTCGGTCTCCTCGATGGCCCGCTCGTCCCGCTCCCAGTACAGCTCCACGATGGCCTCGTCGGCGGCGAGGGGCGCTTGCTCCTTGGATCTCATGGCTGACCTCCTTTGTGGATATTACAAACGGATGATCGGTAGGGTTCTGATTTGGGTTTGTCGGTTCGTTGGGTAGTGCTGGCCTTTGCGTTTTGCCCTCTCACCCGCCTACGGCGGGAGCTCCTCCAAAGGGGGAGCCTTAGAACAGCGGAAAGACACTTGTCGGAAAACAAGATCCCTTGGGTTTGGCACGAAAGGCTCCCCCTCTGGGGGTGCCTCCTCGCAAGCTCGGGCGCGAAGCGGTGAGAGGGCAACACCCCAGGATCAATACAAACCAACTCACCGCTAAACCCCCATTAGAGCATTTACGACTGTCTATGAACTTTCAAGTTCCCTTCACCCTTAAAGACGGCATTTTTGGTCCGGGCTGTAACCGATCCGGGACAAAACCTGCGTTTTTTGCAAAAAAGCCCTCCCGTAGCGTGCGGAAGGGCTGTGGATGACGGGCCTTACAGGCAGAAATGCATGAACCGCATGACCTCATAGTAGTCATCCGACTCGAACCTCACGGTCTTGGCGTCCACCGCAACCGCGCCGGGGTAGAAGGAGTAGCTGTGGGCGGTGTTCCAGTCGTTGTACTCTACGGTCAGCTCGAAGTGGGCAGGGAGGGGCAGGATGCAGTCGGCCAGATTCTCCTTGGACAAAGCCGCGTCCATAGCTTCCCGGATCTCGTCGCAGACTGCCTCGGGATGGCGGGAGATCACCGCTGAGCCGTGGCCCGACTTGGCCGCCACGGTGGTGATGCCGGGGATCAGCTTCTTGGCGAAGTCGCACAGGGCCTCGTCGCCCGCCAGGAAGACGATGGGGATGCCTCGGTAGGCGGCCATGTAGGCGTTGATGAGGAACTCGGGACAGGGCAGGCCGTTGAGGGTGACTCGCTGGACGCTTACGGTCATGGTATGGGAGAGGGGATTGCCGCTGTTGACCGCCTCGGAGTGGTAACCTGTAAAGGCCACGGCGTCGTAGCGGTCTTGATCCAAGCCGCCCATCATGCAGTAGCAGTCCTTGGCCCAGCCTCGGATGAGGGTAGCTGTCTTGGGAAGCCCCATGGGATCGATGTTGCGGGCGGAATCGTGGGCGTCCTTGACGGTGGTGACGTACCCCGCCTTCTCCGCGCCCTCAATGGCGGCGGATACCTCGGCGGTCATGCGTCGGCGAAAATAGTCGTAATTGCGCCCGCCTGCGTCGGTCTCCTCCCAGGCGGCGATGCCGCAGGTGCCTTCGATGTCGGCGCTGATGAATAGCTTTTTCATGGCGTTGGTTCCTTTCGGTTTGTGGATCTCAAATTTGGGTTTGTCGGGCTGTTTAAAACGGTGTGTTTGTGGCCTGCCCGCGTTATTTGCCCTCTCACCGCTGCGCGCCCGAGTTTGCGAGGAGGCTCCCCCAAAGGGGGAGCCTTAAAATGGCGGGAAAGCCTTATCGGGGAACGTTTTTTGCTGGGTCTCGTACGAAAGGCTCCCCCCCTGGGGGAGCTCCCGCCGCAGGCGGGTGAGAGGGCAACACCCCAGGGTCAATACGTACCAACTTACCGATAAACCCCGATTTACAGGTAAGTCACCGTCTCCTCCAACGGATACCGCTCAAAATGTCTGGGCGAGGGCTCGGCGGTTTCCGAGGGATACCCCAAGGCCAGCAGGATATAGGGGGTCAGGTTCTCGGGCAGGTCGAAGACCTTGTGCATGGCGGGGACGTCGAATGCGCAGATCCAGCAGGAGCCCACGCCCAGGGCTTTGGCGGCCAGCATCATCTGGGTGGTGGCGATGGTGCAGTCCATCTCGGCCATGCAGTGATCCACCTTGGGACGGTTGCAGGCCGCCTCAGTGTCGCCGCAGACCATGAGGACGGTATTCGCGCCATAGCACTTCTTGACGGTCCGCATCTTTTCGAGGGCCTCCTCGGAGCGGATGACGAAGACTCTCTGGGGCTGGAGATTCATGGCGGTGGGAGCCAGACGGCCTGCCTCCAGGATCTGGTTCAGCACCTCATCGGGAATGGGGGTATCGGCAAAGGATCGCACCGAGTAGCGGTCGGCGCAGAGGGAGAGAAAGTCCATGGGAAAGCTCCTTTCGGTTGATGGGTCTATTATAGCACAGGCTCTCTTTCGTGTCAAGGGAAAAGGCGGAGGTCAATCTCCCATTTTCATAGCCCTCATAGCGTTGAGGATGGCAATCACCGCCACCCCCACGTCGGCGAACACCGCCGCCCAGAGGCCCGCAAGCCCCAGGGCGCCCAAGACCAGGATCACCGCCTTGACGCCCAAGGCGAAGATGATATTCTGCTTGACGATTCGCAGGGTGCGGCGGGCGATGGCGATGGCGCGGGGGAGGCCCGCCATACGGTCGTCCATCAGCACCACGTCGGCGGCCTCGATGGCGGCGTCGGAGCCCATACCCCCCATGGCGATGCCGATATCGGCGCGGGCCAGGACGGGGGCATCGTTGATGCCGTCCCCCACGAAAGTTAGCTTGCCCTTTCTTCCGGGCTCGCACAGCAGAGCCTCCACCCGCTCTACCTTATCGGCGGGCAGGAGGGCGGCGTGGTACTCGTCCAGCCCCAGCTCGCGGGCAACGGCAGAGGCGGTAGCTTTGCCGTCCCCCGTCAGCATGACGGTGCGCTTGACCCCACAGCTGCGGAGAGCGGCGATGGCCTCGGCGGAGTCGGGCTTGACGGTATCGGCCACCGTGATGCTCCCCATGAACCGGCCGTCGGCGGCCACATAGACCGTCGTCCCTGTGTCGCTGTGGGAGACCCACGCGGCCCCCTCGCTGTCCATCAGCTTGGCGTTGCCCACGGCTACGCGGTGAGGTTTTCCATCCCTACCTACCACCGTGGCGCGGACACCGTGACCTGCCGGCTCCTCAACGTCGCGGGCTTCACCCGGATCGGGGCAAGACGCGGTCAGGGCGCGGGCGATGGGGTGGGAGGAGTACTGCTCGGCGCAGGCGGCGAGGTAGAGGAGATCGGACTCGGTCACTCCCTCGGCGGGGCGAACGGCGGTCACCGAAAAACGCCCCTCGGTGAGGGTACCCGTCTTGTCGAAGACCACGGTATCGCAGGCGGCCAGGGCCTCCAGATAGCCGGAGCCCTTGACCAGGATACCGCACCGCGACGCCCCGCCGATGCCCCCGAAGAAGGACAGGGGCACCGAAATCACCAGGGCGCAGGGGCAGGAGATGACCAGAAAGGACAGGGCGCGGTAGATCCACTCGCTCCAGACGGCGGGATCGGTCATCCCCAAAAGCAGGGGCGGCACCACCGCCAGCAGAACGGCGGCCAGCACCACGATGGGGGTGTACCAGCGGGCGAAGCGGGTGATGAACTGCTCGCTTTTCGACTTATGCTCCCCCGCGTTCTCCACCAGCTCCAGAATTTTGGAGACCGTGGACTCCCCATAGGACTTTGTCACGCGGACGCGGATCACCCCCGTGAGGTTGACGCAACCGCTGATGACGGTATCCCCCTCCCCTGCCTCGCGGGGGAGAGCTTCACCCGTCAGGGCGGCGGTGTCCAGGGTAGTGATCCCCTCCAGGACAATACCGTCCAGGGGCACCCGCTCGCCGGGGTGGATGGAGATGATCTCACCCACCGCCACCTCGGCGGGGTCTACGGTGACGGTCTCCCCCGCCCTCTCCGCGTGGGCGCAGTCGGGGCGGATCTCCATGAGAGCGGCGATGGAGGCGCGGCTCTTACCCACGGCCAGCTCCTCGAACAGCTCGCCCACCCGATAGAAGAGCATAACGAACACCGCCTCGGGGTACTCCCCCACGATCAGGGCGCCGATGGTGGCCAGGGTCATGAGAAAGTTCTCGTCGAAGACCTGGCCCCGCAGGATGTTCCGTGCCGCCTTCCACAGCACCCGCCAACCGATGATGAGGTAGGGCGCCAGGTACAGGAGCAGGGGAAGACACAAAAGATCGGGCAGGATCTCCACGCGGGTCACCACCGCGCAAATGATGAACAGGGTCGCGGCGATGACGATCTCGGCCAGAGACCGCTTATGCTTGCGCTTGAAATAGGACTTTTTCACGGTCAGACACCGCCTTTTTCGGTGGCCTCGCGGCTCACTTCAGAAGGATGCGGCAGTCGGGCTCTACCTTCTTGACCGCCTTCTGGGCCTGCTTCATGATGGCGTCAAACCTCGCGTCATCGGCCTCGATGGTCATGCGCTGGGCCATGAAGCTGATGCTACAGTAGGTCACGCCCTCGATCTTGCGGATGGCGTCCTCCATCTTGGCGGCGCAATTGGCGCAGTCGAGATCTTCCATTTCGAATACTTTTTTCATGGTGGGTTCTCCTTTTCGGTGATGGTTTTGGATATCGTACAACATTGAGGCTGTCGGGAAGTCCTCTTTTATGTAGGGTGGGGGCTTGCTCCCGCCGTTACTTCCAAG
>JAGBAS010000018.1 GCA_017938885.1 Clostridia bacterium | reverse complement strand
TTCCTCCGCTCCCTCAACCTCCTGGAGGAGCCCACCGACGGGCAGATTTTCGTGAACGGCGTGGACATCACCGATCGCAAGGTCAACATCAACCTCCACCGCCAGAAGATGGGCATGGTGTTCCAGCACTTTAACCTCTTCCCCCATATGACCATCCTCCGCAACATGACCATCGCCCCTATGAAGCTTTTAAAGAAGTCCCGCGCCGAGGCCGAAGCCCTGGCCATGGAGCTTCTGGAGAAGGTAGGCCTGGCTGACAGAGCGGGTGCCTACCCCAGCCAGCTCTCGGGCGGTCAGAAGCAGCGCGTGGCCATCGTCCGTGCCCTGTGTATGCAGCCCGATGTCATGCTCTTCGACGAGCCCACCTCCGCCCTGGACCCCGAGATGGTGGGAGAGGTGCTGGAGGTCATGAAGTCCCTGGCTCACGACGGCATGACCATGATCGTGGTCACCCACGAGATGGGCTTTGCCCGCGAGGTCGGCTCCCGCGTCATTTTCATGGCCGACGGCCGCATCATCGAGGAGGGGACTCCCGACCAAGTGTTCGATGATCCCAAGAGCGAGAGACTCAAAACCTTCTTAGCCAAGGTCCTGTGACCCTTCCCATTCATGTTTAATTCTCCCCCCGCATACAAATACTAACCGTGTCCCCGAAACCAAACAAAGAAAGAGAATACCGATATGACCAATTGCAAACCTACCGCAGCCGAGATCAAGGAAAATCTTGAGATCAAGCTCTCCCGTTTCTTCGGCTGTACCTCTGCCGAAGCCTCCAAGGATCAGGTCTACAAGGCCACCGCTATGACCATCCGCGATATTCTCACCGAGAAGCGCGGTGCCTTCAAGAAGAAGGTCAACCAGACCGGCGGCAAGCGCGTCTACTATATGTGCATGGAGTTTCTCCTGGGCCGCTCCCTCAAGACCAACGTCTGCAATCTCGGCTTGGACCGTGAGTACAACGAAGCCCTGACCGCCCTGGGCTACTCCCTGGATGAGCTCTACGAGTGCGAGCCCGACGCAGGCCTGGGCAACGGCGGTCTCGGCCGTCTCGCCGCCTGCTTCATGGATTCCCTGTCCTCTCTGGACTATCCCGCTACCGGCTTCTCCATCTGCTACGAGTACGGTCTTTTTAAGCAGAAGATCGTGGATGGCATCCAGGTAGAGCTGCCCGACGTCTGGCTCCCCGGCGGTGACGTCTGGCTGGTGCCCCGTACCGACCGCGTCTTCAAGGTCCGCTTTGGCGGCCGCATCCACGAGGAGTGGAAGCCCGACGGCCGTATGGAGGTCATCTACGAGGACGCTGAGGAGCTGGAGGCCGTGCCCTACGATATGATGATCTCGGGTGCCGACTCCGAGGGTGTGTCCCGCCTCCGCCTCTGGAAGGCCAGAAGCATCCAGAACTTCAACATGGGCCTGTTCTCCCAGGGCCAGTACGCCCGCGCCATGGAGGAGGCCACCAACGCCGACGCCATCTCCAAGGTGCTCTACCCCGCCGACAACCACACCGAGGGTAAGCTCCTCCGCCTGACCCAGCAGTACTTCCTCTGCTCCGCTTCGGTTCAGTCCATCATCCGCGACCACATGGCGGTCTACGGTACCCTGGACAACCTGGCCGACAAGGTGGCCATCCACCTCAACGACACCCACCCCACCCTCTGTATCCCCGAGCTCATGCGCATCCTGGTGGACGAGTACTTCTACCCCTGGGACCGCGCCTGGGAGATGGTCAAGGAGATCTGCTCCTACACCAACCATACCGTCATGCCCGAGGCTCTGGAGTCCTGGAACGAGGATCTCTTCCGCCTGAAGCTCCCCCGTATCTACGCCATCATCAAGGAGATCAACGAACGCTTCTGCCGCGAGGCCTGGCAGGTCTTCCCCGGCAACTGGCAGAGAATCTCCAAGATGGCTGTCATCGGCTACGGCCAGGTCCGCATGGCCAACCTCGCCGTCATCGGCTCCCATTCGGTCAACGGCGTGTCCAAGCTCCACTCCACCATCCTCAAGGAGAGCGTGTTCAAGGACTTCTACCGCCTGTACCCCGGCCGCTTCGATAACGTCACTAACGGTATCGCCCACCGCCGCTGGCTGTGCTACTCCAACCCCCAGCTGGCAGGGCTTCTGGACGAGACCATCGGCACCGGCTATCGCAAGAACCCCGTGGAGCTCTCGGAGTTCGCCAAGTTCGCCGACGACCCCGAGGTGCTGGAGCGCTTCCGCGCCATCAAGCACGCCAACAAGGAGAAGTTCTCCAACCACCTCTACCGTAAGGCCGGCATCCGCCTGGATACCCACGCCGTTTTCGACGTCCAGATCAAGCGCCTCCACGAGTACAAGCGCCAGCTTCTGAACGCCCTGAACATCATCGGTATGTACCTGGATCTCAAGGACAATCCCGACCTGGACATCCGTCCCCAGACCTTCATCTTCGGCGCCAAGGCTGCCCCCGGCTACCAGATGGCCAAGCGCATCATCCAGCTTCTGTGCATGCTCCAGAAGGAGATCAATGCCTCTCCCCGCATCCGCGAGAAGCTCAACGTGGTGTTCTTAGAGAACTACGACGTCTCCACCGCCGAGATCCTGGTCCCCTCCGCCGATATCTCGGAGCAGATCTCCCTGGCAGGCAAGGAAGCCAGCGGTACGGGCTGTATGAAGCTCATGATGAACGGCGCCATTACCCTGGGTACCCTGGACGGTGCCAACGTGGAGATGCAGGCCGCCGTGGGCGAGGAGAATATGTTCATCTTTGGCCTTACTGCCGCCGAGGTGGAGCAGCTTTGGCTCCGCGGCTACCGTTCGGTGGAGTTCTACAGCAACAACAACCGCCTGGGCCGCATCATGGCCGCTTTGAACATCGGCTTTGGCGGCGAGTCCTTCGCTGATCTCACCACCTACCTGCTGGGCGGTCAGCACGGCGTGGCCGACCCCTATATGTGCCTGGCTGACTTCGAATCCTACCGCCTGGCCCATGAGTCCTGCATCAAGGCCTACGGCGACCGCACCAAGTGGACCCGCATGGCCCTGCTCAACACCGCCGCCTCGGGCCACTTCGCCGCCGACCGCTCCATCCGCGAGTACGCCGACCGCTTCTGGCACATCAAGCCCATTCACTAAAGGATCCAATTCCCATACAAAAGGGTGGTTCACCGTACAGGTGCGCCACCCTTGCGTGATTTTCGGGGATTTTGTTGACAGATTATGGGTTTTGTGGTATAATAGACCATTATATTACGTCTACCTCCGAGTCCCTGCGGACTCCACTATCCGAAAGGAAAACGGACTTATGCTTCCAAAATATCCCGTTGAAACCGCTCCCGCCACCGTCACCTTCCGCAAATACACCGCCGACGGCCGCGACGTCACCCACCTCGGGGCGCACCCCTTGGGCGAGACCGTCCGCCTTGCGGTCACCTGCCCCCGCACCCTCGGTGCCTCCGCCGTGGTCCTGCGCCTGAACCGCGATGGCTGTGCCCCCAAGGACACCCCCTTTGAGTTTATTTCCGAGGATGTGACCACCCTGACCGATACCTATGAGCTGACCCTGAACACCTCAGCCCTCTGCGGGAAAGCTCCCTCGGGCCTGTTCTACTACCGCCTCTTGTTTGTCCGCAACGCCGATACCCTCTTCACCGACAGCATCAACAACGTGGACTTCGACCTCGTTCAGCGGGACGGCGCGGCCTTCCGTATGCTGGTCTACGAGGCCGACTACGCCGCCCCCGCCTGGTTCGGTGAGGGGGTCATGTACCACGTCTTCGTGGATCGCTTCTGCCGCGGCGAGGGCGAGACCCACCGCCGTACAGGTCTCCGTGCCCCCGAGATCAACCCCGACTGGGAGGGAGGCATCCCCCAGTACCCCGCCTACCCCGGTGCCCATCTCACCAACCACATCCACTTCGGCGGCAACCTCTGGGGCGTGGCGGAGAAGCTGGATTACCTCGCCTCCCTCGGCGTCAAGGTCATCTACCTCAGCCCCATCTTCGAGGCCTACTCCAACCACAAGTACGACACGGGGGACTATATGACCGTGGACGGGGGATTTGGTGGCGAGCCCGCGCTGGACAATCTCATAGCCAAGGCAAAGGACTACGGCATGAAGATCATCCTGGACGGCGTCTTCAACCACACGGGGGACGACAGCCGTTACTTCAACCGCTACGGTCTCTACCCCACCGTTGGCGCGGTGCAGTCCGAGGATTCCCCCTACCATAAGTGGTTCTGCTTCCGCAAATTCCCCGACGAGTACGAATCCTGGTGGGGCATCCCCATCCTCCCCAAGCTCAACCATGGAACCGTCGCCTGCCGCCGCTACTTCACGGGGGAGAACGGCATCTGCGCCCACTACGTGAAAAAGGGCATCGGCGGCTGGCGGTTGGACGTGGCCGACGAGCTGTGCGACGAGTTTTTGGACGAGCTGCGGGTGTCGGTGAAGAACGCTTCGGCTGATCGCAAGGACGGCCCTGCCGTCATTATCGGCGAGGTCTGGGAGAACGCGGCCGATAAGGTGGCCTACGGCAACCGCCGCCGCTACCTCCAAGGCAAGCAGCTGGACAGCGTCATGAACTACCCCGTCCGATCCGGCATCCTGGCCTTCATCCGCGACGGCGACGCCGAAATGCTCTACCACACCCTCACCGAGCTGTACGCCTCCTACCCCAGAAGCGTGTCGGATGCCCTCATGAACCTCATCGGCACTCACGATACCGAGCGCATCCTGACCGTCCTCGGTTCCGACTGGGAGGACTACGACCGCCCCAACGAAGAATTAGCTACCGCCCGTCTCTCCCCAGAAAAGAGGGAGAAGGCCGCCCGCCTCTTGAAGCTGGCCTCCACTTTGCAGTTCACGGTCTTCGGCATCCCCTCGGTCTACTACGGCGACGAGGTGGGCATGGAGGGCTACCACGATCCCTTCTGCCGCTTCCCCTTCCCATGGCACGACCTGAACAACCCCACCCGCGCCGACCTCTTGACCCACTACCGCGCTCTCGGTGACCTCCGCAAGTCCAAAGCCTTCCACGGCGGAGACTTCCGCATCCTCCACCACGGCGAGACCCACATCGCCTACGAGCGAGTGGCGACGGACGGCTCCGACCGCGTGGTGATCGCCGTCCACCGTGGCGAGGGAGAGGTGACCGTTCCCGTCCAAGCGGCAGGGGAGATCGCCTACTCCTGCGGCGAGGTATCCTACGCCGACGGCGTGCTGACCCTGGGGGAGGATAGCTTCTGTATTTTGCGGTAACCATCATCCCTCGTAGGGGAGGGGTCTCCCCTCCGCCGTTCCTCATACAAAAAACCTACCGATTTTTCGTCGGTAGGTTTTTTGTGGTTAATAAAACTGCTCTACTTCAATGATCGAGTCGTCTGTTTCGTCACGGAAGGAGAAGCGAGCGGCCTCGCCGCCGTGGAGCTTTTTCTTGCCGATGTAGGTGGCGGGCTTGCCGTCCTTGCCCAACGGCCACTCGGAGGACTGAAGCCAGCAGGGATACCCCTTTTCGGACTTGAATTCCTCCTTGATGGCGGCTCGGATGGCTTTGATCCGCTTGCCCTTGGGCATAGTGTCGGGGAAGCGGGGAATGATATGCTCCTGAATGTACATCTCGGATTCCCCGCCCGACAAATATTCGGGAATGGCGTCCAGCGCGAAGACAAATGCGGCCTCGTAAGCCTCATCGCGGTAGGGGACGGTGGTATCGTAGAGGGCGAACAGGTCATAGATGCCCTGATAGAATTTCCAAGCCCCGGAGGCGGTGCGGACGTTGTGGGTCAGCATACGGAATTCCTCGGTCAGATATGTGCGCACGGATTCGTACAAACGGCTGCCGTACTGGTAGCCCGAAGCATCCACGGGGTGGGCGAAATAGTGCAGGTTCGGGTTCTGATGCTTCAGCTCGCCCGCTTCGTTGTAGTACCTGACGACGGGGAACTCCGCTCCCGAGCGGATGATCTCATCCACCAGATCTTGCAGGAAATCATTGATGGCGGGATCGGTGTCGTACATCTCGCGGAAGGTGACGATATCGGTCTCACCTGCAAGAAACCTGCGGATCTCATATGGAACATCCATGTCGGATCTCCTTTACATATTCTGATACATCTCCATATACTTCTCAGCCGAAGCATCCCAAGAGAAGTCAGAGGTCAGTGCCCGATACCGCAGAGCGGCGAACTTCTCGGGCTCCTTCTCATACAACTCCAGCGCGGCGCAGGTGCGCTCCTCCAGCTCGGAGGCCTCGTAGTTGGCGAAGGTGAAGCCGTTGCCGTGGGCACCGTTGCAGTCCTCAAAGTAGGGCTTGATGGAGTCGTAGAGTCCACCCGTCTCACGCACCACGGGGACGGTACCGTAGCGGCAGGCGATCATCTGGGAGAGACCGCAGGGCTCGGACTTGGAGGGCATGAGGAAGATATCGGCGGCGGCGTAGATCTTCTTGGACAGGGCGCGGTTGTAGGTGATGAAGGCGCGGACTCTTTCGGGGAAATCACGCTCCAGCTGACGGAAGTAGCTCTCGAACTGAGCCTCGCCCGTACCCAGCACTACGAACTGGGCCTTGGGGTGAGTCTCCAGCACGTGGCGGAGCATACCCGCGATGATATCCACGCCCTTGTGGGAGGCCAGACGGGAGATGACCGCCAGGATGGGGGCGTTCTTGTCCTCGGGGAGACCGTACTCCCGCTGGAAGGCCAGCTTGCACTTGGTCTTGCCGCTCACGTCATCGGCGGTGAATTCGAAGGGAATCTCGGAGTCAGCGGCGGGGTTGTAGTAGACCTGGTCGATACCGTTCAAGATACCGCTGACCTTGCGGCTGTAGCGGGCCAGGATGAAGTGGAGGCGGTGGGAGTAGGTGGGGGTCATGATCTCCTGGGCGTAGGTGGGTGACACGGTAGTGACGCGGTCGGCGCACTCTACAGCGGCCTTGGCCAGGTTGATGCAGCCGTCGTAGGCCATGAGGGTGTAATACTGGGGGCTGATGGCGAAGACATCCTGGAGCATGGCGAAGTCGTACTGACCCTGGTACTCGATGTTGTGGATGGTGAACACCGTCTTGATGGCGGCGTAGTCGTTGTTCTTGAAGCCGTACTCGGTCTTGAGGTAGACCACCGACAGGGCGGACTGCCAATCGTTGGCATGGAGAATGTCGGGGTAGTAGCCGATCTGCTCCATCATATCCAGCACGGCGCGGCAGAAGAAGGCATAGCGTTCGCCGTCGTCGAAGTGACCGTACAGGGCGCCTCTCTTGAAGTAGTACTCATTGTCCACGAAATAGAAGGTGACGCCGTCCTTGCAGAGGGAACGGATGCCGCAGTATTGGTTTCGCCAGGACAGCTTGAGGTTGAACACGGCCTCGGTCTTCATGGCCTCCACGGTGGCGGCGGGGATCTTATCGTACAGGGGGCAGATCACGCGGACGTCGGCGTCCTCGCCGTACTTGGCGCGGAGAGCGGCGGGCAGGGAGCCCATGACGTCGCCAAGACCGCCCGTAGCGGCGAAGGGCATGACCTCGGCGCCGACGAAGAGAATCTTCTTGGGAGTGAGATTTTCAGACATTGGTATGTATCCTCCAATTATTGAAATAAGGGGAATGCACCCGTTATATGCGGTAGGGGCGCACCTATGTGTGCGCCTGTTTTCAGGGAATGCTTCGGGCGCACACATA
>JAGBAS010000017.1 GCA_017938885.1 Clostridia bacterium | reverse complement strand
GAGGAGGCCATTGCGGGGATGTACCGCGTGGACGTGACCCCCGAGGGGTATGAGGTGAGACAATGAGTCCTGTGTTCTTCAAGTATATCCTGCTGGTGCTGATCCTTTTGGAGTACGCGTGGTCTCTGACCCACTACCTCCTGTCGGCGGCCCAGCGCAAAAAGCCCCTTCCCGACTGCGTGAAGGGCATCTACGACGCCGAGCAGTACGACCGCTGGGTGGCCTACACCAAGGAAAAGAAGCGCATGGGCTTCTACCACAACATCTTCATGACCCTGTTCACCCTGGCGGTCATCGCCTTCGATCTTTTCGCTTGGGTGTATACCGCCATCGGCATCACGGGAACGTGGGGCGCGGTGATCCTCATGCTGGTGTTCTCGGCGGTCTCCCACCTTTTGGAGATCCCCACCAACTACTACTTCACCTTCGTGATCGAGGAGAAGTACGGCTTCAATAAGTCCACCAAAAAGACCTTCTGGCTGGATCAGGTCAAAAATCTGATCCTGAATACCGTCCTCAATACCGCTCTCATGGTGCTGGCCTACACCCTGCAATGGCTCATGGGTATGTGGATGGCCCTGGGGCTGTTCCTGATCCTCATGCTGATTATGGTGGTCACCTCCTTCTTCTCCCTCTTCTTCCAGAAGCTGTTCTACAAGTTCACCCCCCTGCCCGAGGGCGAGCTTCGCGACCGCCTCATGGGACTGTTCGCCGCCCACGGCTACACCGCCAAGGAGATCTACGTCATGAACGCCTCCAAGCGCACCACCCGCGCTAACGCCTTTTGCACGGGTCTTGGGAAGGGCAAGAAGATCGCCCTCTTTGACAATCTGGTGGATAATTACACCGAGGACGAGATCACGGCGGTATTTGCCCACGAGCTGGGTCACGCCAAGCACCGAGATACCCTCAAGCTGGTGGGACTCCAGGGCATCATCTACGCCGCCATGTCGATCCTCATCACCTTCATGCTCACCAGCGAGACCGTCAGCCTCGCTTTGGGCTTTAATACCTACAACGCGGCGGGTGCCTTCATCGCCCTGTCTGCCGTAGTGCTGGGGCCTGTCATGACCATCCTCATGGCCCCCATCAACATTCTCTCCCGCCGTTTCGAGCGGGCGGCGGATACCTTCGCCGTGGAAAACGGTCTGGGCGACGCCCTGGTCGAGGCCCTGACCCGCCTCCACCGCGACAGCCTGGCCGACCTCAACCCCCACCCCTTCCTCTCCGCCATCGGGGATTCCCATCCCACCCTGGGTGAGCGCATCCAAGTCGTGCGCCGGGCGCAGGAGAAACGTTGAGAGCGGAGAAGCAAGTCCGACGCATCCTGACCTTACATAAACGAAAGGAAAAGCATTATGGAACAAATGTACTACCACATGACCATCGCGGGCTGTGAGCGCGCCCTCCCTCTCTGCCCCCTGACCGAGGACCTCATGATCGGCGCCTTCGTCATCTTCGGCGACCCCGAGCTGACCACCGCCTGCGCCGAGGCTCTGCTTGCGAAGGTTCCCGAGTACGACTACATGATTACCGCCGAGGCCAAGGGCATCCCCCTGATCCACGAGATGGCAAGACTGGCGGGCAATCGGAAGTATATGCTGGCCCGCAAGGGGACCAAGCTGTATATGAGAGACATCCTGGACGTCAAGGTCAACTCCATCACCACCAACCGCGAGCAGCACCTCTACCTGGATGGCAACGACGCCGCCCTCATGAAGGGCAAGCGCATCCTCATCGTGGACGATGTGGTTTCCCTGGGCGACTCCATGCACGCCCTGGAGCAGCTGGTGGAGGCGGCAGGCGGCATCGTCTGCGGCCGCGCCACCATCCTGGCCGAGGGCAAGGCCGCCGACCGTACGGATCTGGTGTACCTGGAGAAGCTGCCTCTGTTTTCCAAGGATGGGAAGCCTCTGGCATAAGTATTCTTTGTTGCCGTGAGGGATCCGATGCCTGCGTCGGTCACCCTCTCACCCGCTTCGCGGGAGCTCCCCCAAGGGGGGAGCCATATAGGATACGGCATTCCCAAGGCTCCCCCTCCGGGGGAGCTCCCGCGAAGCGGGTGAGAGGGCATTCCCCAACGGATACCGGCATCCAAATTGATCTGATATTTCATCGAAAGAAGGAACATAAACATGGCAGAACTTTTAACCAACCTCGACAAGCGCACCTGCCTGTGCGCCGAGCTTACCGCTGAGAACGTAGGCCAGACCATCTGCGTCATGGGCTGGGCCCAGAAGCAGAGAGACCTGGGCGCCCTCATCTTCATCGACCTCCGCGACAGATCCGGCATCGTCCAGCTGGCCTTTGACGACGCCACCGATCGTGAGGTCTTCGCCAAGGCCTTCTCTGTGCGCGCCGAGTTCGTCCTCTGCGCCCACGGTATCGTCCGCCGTCGCGGCGAGGGTGCGGTCAACAAGAACATCCCTACGGGTGAGATCGAGATCGCCGTATCCCAGCTGAAGATCCTCTCCGCCTCCCAGACCCCTCCCTTCGAGATCGTGGAGAACAGCCCCGTCAAGCCCGAGCTCCGTCTCCAGCACCGCTACCTGGATCTCCGCCGTCCCGACATGGCCTACAACATCATGGCCCGCTCCAGGATCACCAAGCTGGCCCGTGACTATTACGCCAACAACGGCTTCATCGACATCGAGACCCCCTGCCTCATCGCCCCCACCCCCGAGGGAGCCCGCGACTACCTGGTTCCCTCCCGCGTCCACCACGGCAAGTTCTACGCCCTGCCCCAGTCCCCCCAGCTCTACAAGCAGCTGCTCATGGTCTCGGGCTTTGACCGCTACTTCCAGATCGCCCGTTGCTTCCGCGACGAGGACCTCCGCGCCGACCGTCAGCCCGAGTTCACCCAGATCGACACCGAGATGTCCTTCGTCAACGAGGACGACGTCATGCGTATGCACGAGGGCTTCCTCAAGTTCATGTTCAAGGAGTTCTACGGCATCGACCTCGGCGGCGACTTCATCCGTATGCCCTACGCCGAGGCCATGGACCGCTTCGGCTCGGATAAGCCCGACATCCGCTTCGGCTTTGAGCTGAAGGACCTGTCCGATATTCTCGCATGCACCGAGTTCAAGGTGTTTGCGGGTGCCATCGCAAACGGCGGCTCTGTCCGCGCCATCAACGTGAACGGCGGCGCGTCCATGTCCCGTAAGGAGATCGACGCCCTGGTGGAGTTCGTCAAGACCTACAAGGCCAAGGGTCTGGCCTGGCTGAAGTGGGCTCCCACCGGTGAGATCTCCTCCTCCTACGCCAAGTTCCTCACCGAGGCCGAGAACGAGGCCATCAAGGCCCGCATGGAGGCAAAGCCCGGCGACCTCATCCTGATCGTGGCCGACAAGAATTCCGTGGTCTTCGACGCCCTGGGCGCCCTCCGTTGCCACTGCGCCAAGAAGATGGGCCTGTGCGACCCCAAGGACTTCAAGTTCCTGTGGGTCACCGAGTTCCCCCTGCTGGAGTACTCCGAGGAGGACGGCCGCTTCTACGCCAAGCACCACCCCTTCACCATGCCCATGGAGGAGGATCTCCAGTACATCGACAGCGATCCCGGCCGCGTCCGCGCCAAGGCCTACGATATCGTGCTGAACGGCACCGAGCTGGGCGGCGGCTCCATCCGTATCCACTCGGGTGAGATCCAGTCCAAGATGTTCGAGGTCCTGGGCTTCACCCCCGAGGACGCCCAGGAGAAGTTCGGCTTCCTGCTGGAGGCCTTCAAGTATGGCGTGCCTCCTCACGGCGGCCTGGCCTTCGGTCTCGACCGTCTGGTGGCCCTCTCCATCGGTCTGGAGGACATCCGCGACGTCATCGCCTTCCCCAAGGTGCAGAACGCCAGCGAGCTCATGACCAAGTGCCCCTCCCCCGCCGATCCCAAGGCTCTCGAGGAGCTGGCGATCGCTGTGGTGGCTGAGGAAGAGTAAAAGAACGATAGAGAACGCAAGGGGAAAACTTCTTGAAAGAAGTTTTCCCCTTGGTCTCGCTGCGGCTCGGTCACGCCACGGCTCTGCCCGCCACCGGCGGCCATTCACTACCGTGGCGCCGCTTCGCTACCTTTCAAGAACCTTCAATAATTTGATGGACTTAACCTGCGGTTTGATTTGACTGTCCAAATCCGTCCTTGCTTTTTGAAACGAGATGTGATATCATAAATACATCAAAATAAGGGGTGTGTTTTATGAATAGCACGATCGGATCAAAAATTAGAGCACTGCGTATAGCCAAGGGAATGACGCAGGAAAAGCTGGCAGAAAGATTGGGCATATCTTCCCAAGCGGTTTCTAAATGGGAGCGCGGTATCACCTATCCCGATATCACGTTTCTTCCCATCTTGACCCAAGCACTGGATGTTTCCGCAGATGCCCTTTTAGGCATTGAAGGCAACGGTCAGGATACCAAGCCTGCCCTGTATGATGAAGCGTATGACCTTTGGCAAAAGGGAAACAGAAACGAAGAAATGTATTGGCTGGCCAGAGAAGCCGTTGTCGCCTATCCGTCGCGGTTTGACTATGAGTTTTGGCTGGCATCCGTTGAATTTTGGCTTGCCTATGAGGAGAATCGAAAGTTCGATCCGGAAAGTGAATATTTCAACGATCTGACGGAAAACGCACTTCGCCGTTTTGAACACATCACAGAGACCTGTCCCGATACTGCCTTGCGGAATTGCGGGGTATTGGGAAAGATCACGGTATTGCGCTTTGTTGAACGCATAGAGGAAGCAGATTGGAGCGCGGAATTTGAGTATCCGGACCCCGATATTACTACAGCAAGGCAAGCACTGAAGCTGTGGCGGCAGGGCAGGGAGGTGCTTGCCTATCTGGATACAGAATGATCCTCCAAAAGCTTCCGTGCCACCCGCGCTTTTGCTCACCCCCCGTTATTGTTAGGAGGAAAAATATGAAACTCTTTCTCAACGCCCTTACCAAATTCACCGCAGGCCTCCTCCTGGTCGCCCTCCTTCTCTTCCTCCCCGCAGGAACCATCCTCTACCCCGGCGGCCTCCTTTTCCTCTGCCTCCTCTTCATCCCCATGCTCTTCCTGGGCATCCTCATGCTCGCCCGCGCCCGCGACCTTCTCGCCAAGCGGCTGGACGTCAAGGAAAAGCAAGGCACCCAAAAGGGCGTGGTGGCCGTCATGGGCCTCGTCTTCCTCAGCGGCTTCATCCTCGCGGGGCTGGACTTCCGCTTCGGCTGGTCCAAGGTCCCCCTCCCCGTGGTCATCGTGGCCTCGGTGCTGTTTCTCGTGGGCTACGCCCTCTACGCCGAGGTCATGCGGGAGAACGCCTACCTGTCCCGCACGATCAAGGTGGAGGAGGGACAGACCGTGATCTCCACAGGCCTCTACGCCGTGGTGCGCCACCCCATGTACACGGCCTCCACGGTCATGTTCCTCTCCCTCCCCCTGATCCTCGGCTCCTGGTACGCCCTCATCCCCTTCGCCCTCTACCCCGTCATCATGGTCGTCCGCATCCATGGGGAAGAGAAGCTTTTGACGGCGGAGCTTTCGGGGTATGAGGAGTATAGGAGGAAGGTCAGGTACCGTTTGATCCCGTTTATCTGGTGAATACTGCTATTGTAGGGACAGATGCTCCGATGATCCGGTGAGGGCGCACACATAGGTGCGCCCCTACCCGGTTCAAAAAGATGTCGGTAGGGGCGCACCTGTGTGTGCGCCCGCGAGCCAATCCCGTTAAACCCAATAAGCTATAAATCGGGCCGAATGATGCGAAAAAACAATGTTCCACCGTTGTTCGACCCACTTTTTCGAGGATGTTTCTTGCATTTCGGAGGCGGTCGTGCTATAATGAGGGCATCCGATCACCTACGAAAGCGAGAATCAACATGGAAAACAATTACGCATTTGGTAACTACATCACCGAGCTTCGCAAGAAGAAAAAGCTGTCGCAGACCGAGCTTGGAGAAAAGCTGGGCGTGTCCAACAAGGCCGTGTCCAAATGGGAAAACGGGGCGGCTTATCCTTCGACCGATCTGATCCTCCCCTTGGCGGAGGCTCTTGGCGTTTCGGTGGAGGAGATACTGGCTTCCATCAGCCAGAGTAAAAAAGAAAAGACCCGCCTGCGCCGCTTTTTGGATACGGTATTGGGGCGCGAGAAGCTGATCTATATCGCTCTGGGTAGCCTTTGGGTCATTGTCTACGCGCTGTTTTTGGTATTCGGTGAGCAACCCGATAAGCGGTTTGAGGCCATATTCGCGCCGATCGGTACGGCGATCCTTTTCGGAGGCGCGTATCTGGCTCTTCGCGTGTCCAGTATCGGCGCTATGCGATCCATGAAGGTCATTGACGTGTACGAGGTGTTTTTCCTGACTGTATTTACCTGGACATTTTGCGCGTTACTCGTTACGTTTATTTTGAATATGAAAACAGGATACAATATGTCCGTGTCTATGGTTCCGGGAGCATTAGCCGGATTGGCATTTTTCCATAACAGAAGAAAGAGGTGATCCCTTTGCCCCGCTACACCGACACCCACGCCCACTACTTCGACCGCAAATTCGCCGCCCTGGACGGCGGCGCGGTGGGACTGCTGTCCTCCCCCGACTTCCTCTCCAAGGTGGCCGCCGTCATCAACGTGGGCACAAACCTTACCAATAGCCAAACCGCCGTGGACATGGCAGGGAAGTACCCCTACATGGCCGCCGCCGTGGGCATCCACCCCGAGGACGCCCAAGGCCTCCCCGACGGTACCCCTCTGGACCCCGAGACCGAGCTGGCCGCCCTCCGTAAGTGGGTCAGCGACCCCGACCGCCGCAAGCGGGATAAGATCGTAGCCATCGGCGAGATCGGCTTCGACTACCACTGGCAGCCCATGGACAAGGACCTCCAGCGCGCCTTCTTCGAGGGACAGATGCAGATCGCCGCCGACACGGGCCTCCCCGTCATCATCCACGACCGCGAGGCCCACGGCGACAGCTTTGAGGTGGTCCTCAAATACCCCACCGTCAAAGGTGTCTTCCACGCCTACGGCGGCTCCGCCGAGATGGCGAGAGAACTGACAAAACGGGGCTGGTACATCGGCTTCGGCGGCGTCACTACCTTCAAGAACGCCGAGCGGGTGCGGTCTGTGGTGGCCTCGGTGGACATCCATAAGCTCCTGCTTGAAACCGACTGCCCCTACATGGCCCCCGTCCCCTTTCGCGGGAAGATCAACCACTCGGGCTTGATCCCTTATATCGCCGAGGTCATCGCACCCCTCCATGGACTGACGCTGGAGGAGCTGGCCGAGGTGACGAACCGCAACGCCGAGGAGTTGTTCGGGCTTTCGGCGGTTTTGAAGTGAGAAAACAAATAGACTTCCTCCCGCCGGATGCAATGAGGAATGTCACCGCGCCATACAGCCGCCCTGCGGAGGGCGGTAGCTCGCCTGTACGCGGTACCCTCGGCATTTACCTGTCAATCCCCCTTCGCAAATTATTTCCAATTTGTAAATCTTCAGCTTTTTTCCAAAACCCCGTAAGATTTCCCGAAAAAAAGTGTCTTATAGAGTGAGGGGATCACACCCACGAAAGGAGTCCGCCATGCGCCAGCTCAAAATGCTCCGCCCCGCCGCCCCCGTCACCCCCCGCCCCCTCCCCGAGGGCTATGCCTACGCCCCTTACCGCGCCACCGAGGACGAGCTGACCGAGTGGCTGGATATGTGCTTCAAGGGCCGGCTTCTCCCCGAAAATCCCCCCGAGAGCGGGAACTACCGTGACTGGTTCAAGGTCACGGTGCTGGACTACGCCGACCTGAACCCCGCCGAGGACATCATCTTCGTGGTGGACGGAGAGGGCCGCTCGGTGGCCTCTGTCTGCGCCGTCAAGCACGGGGAGGACCAGGGCTACATCCACATGGTGGCCGCCCACCCCGACTCCCGAGGCAAGGGCATCGGTCACGCCATGCTCTCCCATGCTCTGGAGAAGCTGGAGGCGCGGCACTGCACCTACTCCATTCTCACCACCGACGACTTCCGTCTCGCCGCCATCAAGACCTACCTGGACGCGGGCTTTCGTCCCGTCCTTCTGTCCGACCCCGACAGCGACCAGCGGGCCAGATGGGACGCGGTGATCGCACAGCTGGGGTATGAGCCGGTGGAGTATTTCGACGAGGTGTGACCGATCCCGTTGCGGCACCGTGAATCGCCGCAGAAAGGAATCCATCATGAAAAAGACCCTTGTCGTCACCTCGACCATCCAAGGCGTCTACTGTCTGCTCTCTATGCTCTCTATGATGCTTCTCGGCGTGTACTATTTCGGATACGGCGAGCCCTACGCCGAGATCTGCTTTCGCATCGGCGTGCTCATCTTTGCAGGAACCGTATTCGGCCTGCTGATCCCCATGGCCTGTGAGATCACCAATACCGTCACCTTTTTCGTGCGCCTGAGGAGCCTGACCCGCAGACAGCTCATTGTCAGCGCCTGTGTCATTCTGGGCTGGGCGGTCCTGTCGGTCCTTTTGCTGCTGGCATCCATCGTCGTGTTCGTAAGTGTCACAGGCGGCGTCTGATCTCCCAAGGAGGTATTTCATGAAAGACCAAAGACCCCAATACCCCGCCTCCCTCTTCTGGACAGGCGTAGCCGTCAGCATCCTCCGCAGCCTCCTCTGGCTGGTGCTGGCCTCCGTCCTCATGCTCCTGGGCGGCAAGACCCCCTGGCTGGGTTGGGCGGGCCTGGCTCTCCTGATCCTGGTGGTGGCCGTCGCCCTCATCAAGCAGCTCTCCTACCGCCACACCGTCCTCCACAGCAAGGATTCCGAATTTGCCGACTGGCAGGCCGCCATGCTCTCCCCCGATTGGGAGGAAAACGTCAAGGACATGGTGCAGAGAGCCATGAACGACACCGAGGCCGATCTGTATATGGAGGAGGACGGTGAGGACACCGAGGACACCGAGGACCCCGCCGACGCATCCTCCCAAAAAGAGGAAGACGATCCTTGACCTTTCGCCGCTGTGGCTTGCTTGGTAATTGTTTAGCCAGCGTTTCAAATTAGGGTTTATAGGTCTGTTGGTTTGTGCTGACCCTTGGGTGTTGCCCTCTCACCCGCCTACGGCGGGAGCTCCCCCAGAGGGGGAGCCTTTCGTGACAAACCCACAAAAATCCCGTTTCCTCACAAGTTTTTTCCACCGTTCT
>JAGBAS010000016.1 GCA_017938885.1 Clostridia bacterium | reverse complement strand
GCACTATCAGGAAAGGTTTTTATATGGAGGAAAGCAGATCATTTCCCTTCGGGAAATGTCCATTTATCGGCTACTCATCCACCGCTTCGCGGTCCCCCTTCCCTCACAAGGGAAGGCTCACGAGGAAACCCAACAGCCCGATAAACCCCAATTTCTCACTCCTTCTCCACGATCTCGCTCCCCTTCCCGCTCTTAAAGATAGCGTTCGCGGGCACAGCCCCCCGCACCGAGGAAAGAGGATAGATATTGGAGTGAGCGCCGATCACCGTCCCGGGATTCAGCACACTGCCGCACCCGACCTCCACGAAGTCCCCCAGCATGGCGCCGAACTTCTTTCTCCCCGTGGGGATGGGGTCGAAGTCCCCCTCATAGCCCACGGCGGGCTTGACCACGACAAGGCTCTTGTCACTCTTGACGTTGGAGGTGATGGAGCCCGCCCCCATGTGGGACTTGTAGCCGAGGACGGAATCGCCGACATAGTTGTAGTGGGGCACCTGCACCCCGTCGAAAAGGATGCAGTTCTTCAGTTCGGTGGAGTTGCCCACCACACAGCCGTCCCCGATGAGGGCTGAACCGCGAATGAAGGCGCAGTGGCGCACCTCGGTGTTCTCCCCGATGATGGCGGGGGCGCCAATATAGGCGGTGGGAGCCACCGTGGCGGACTTGGCGATCCAGATATCCTCGGCGGGGTGGTCGTAGCGATCGGCGGGGAGGGTCGCGCCGATCTCGCGGATGACCGTGGAGATATCGGAAAGGATCTCCCAGGGGTACTCGGTATGCTCCAGCCAGGGGCGGGCCAGGGTGTGGGTGAGGTCGAAGAGGGCCTGGGTGCGGAGGGGAATGGTATGGTTTGGCATGGTTGGCTCCTTTGGGCGGTATTTTAAATTTGGGTTTGGCGAGCAAATGGAGTGTTCTTCGTTGGAGGGCGCACACATAGGTGCGCCCCTACCGAGTATCTAGAAAAGCGAAATTGTTATTGTTCCAATAAAAAATAGGGTAGGGGCGCACCTGCGTGTGCGCCCGCAACATCGCAGTATCTTCTTTTCTATTGGGTTTCAAACGCCCCGAAAACCCCAATTTCCGGTTCAGACCGTCAGCCCTTCCTCCCGGATGACCGCCACCATCTCGGCGATATAGGCCTCGCAGGTCTCCTTGTCGGCGGTCTCCACCATGACCCGCACCACGGGCTCGGTGCCGCTCTTACGGAGGAGCATACGGCCGTTATCACCCAGACGGGCATTGCAGTCGGCCAGCATGGCTTGCACGGCGGGGTGGTTCAGCACCGCGTTCTTATCGGGAACACGGAGGTTTTTGGTAATCTGAGGGTACATGGTAACGGGCTCGGCCAGCTTGGAGAGGGGGAGCTTACTGTCTACGATGCGCTCCATGACCATGATGGCGGTGAGGATACCGTCCCCCGTGGTGGCGTACTTGCGGAGGATGACGTGGCCCGACTGCTCACCGCCGATAACGTGGCCGTTTTGGATCATGTTCTCATAGATGAAGCGGTCGCCCACGGTGGTCTGCTCATAGTCGATGCCCGCCTTGTCCAGAGCGCGGTAGAGACCCATATTGGACATGATGGTGGTGACCACGGTGTTGTTTGCCAACGTACCCTGCTCCTTCATGGCCTTGCCGAGAATATACAGGATATGGTCGCCGCCTATCTCGTTGCCCTTCTCGTCCACAGCGATACAGCGGTCAGCGTCACCGTCAAAGGCGAAGCCCACGTCCAGCCCCTTCTCCACCACCAGCCGCTTCAGGCGGTCGATATGGGTGGAGCCGCAGTCCACGTTGATGTTGAGGCCGTCGGGCTCGGCACCCGTGACGTAGGTCTTGGCCCCCAGAGCCTCGAAAACCGCCCGTCCGATCATCCAAGCCGAGCCGTTGGCGCAGTCCAGCCCCACGCGGAAATCCTTGTAGGAATTGGCGGCCAGGGAGATGAGATAGCCTACGTAGCGGTTACGCCCGGCGGCGTAGTCGATGATACGGCCCACATCGGCTCCCGTGGCGGCGGGTAGGTCGCCGTTCCACATTTCAGACTCGGAAAGTCCCAGAGCCTTGGCCCCCCCGTCCAGGTAGGCCTCGATGACGGCGATGGTATCGTCGTTGATCTTCTCGCCGCGCCGGTTGACCAGCTTGATGCCGTTGTCGGTATAGGGATTATGAGAAGCTGAGATCATGACCCCGCAGTCGAAGTCCTCTCGTTCGGTGACGAAGGAGACGCTGGGGGTGGTGGTGACGTGGAGCATATAGGGGTCGGCTCCCGAGGCAGTCAGCCCCGCCACGATGGCGTACTCGAACATATAGGAGGAGCGGCGGGTGTCCTTACCCACCACGATGCGGGGGCGGTGAGCCGCTACCCGCTCGTCAGCGGCGAGGGAGAGGTCGTGCTCCTTGCAGTACCAGCCGAGAAAACGCCCGATGCGGTAAGCGTGGTCGGCAGTCAGGGTAATATTGGCTTCTCCGCGAAAGCCATCAGTTCCAAAATATTTTCCCATGTAGATGATTCCTTTCAGATGGATGTACTATACAGTATATCCTCTTTTATTAGGAGAGGATGCCTGTTGGGTGAAGTTTTTCTGAAAATTTCTTTGATGCTGCGGGACAGGGCATCATCATACGCCTGCGGCATATGGAACAGCACCGTAAGCGGCGGTGTGTAAAGCACGGATCCCACGATTCCAATGGAACCGTTTTACGAGGTCTGCGGCGACGACGGCACCGCGTCCAAAGCCCGGCCTCATGCTAAAGCGGGCACAGGAGCGCTCACTTCTCCGGCGAGACGATACCCTCGCGGTAAGCGTCCAGCAGGGCGCGAAGATCCGCCATGCGCTCGATGATGCGCTTGCCGTAGTCGGTATCCCTGACCAGCATTCTCTGGGGCATCATCTCGAAGATGACGTCGTCGGCGGCCAGAATGTCGCGGTTTTCCCGGACGGCGGCCTTCTTACCCTCGAAGGGAGAGTGGGACACCAGGCGCAAGCCCTTGGAGGTGTAGATCAGGGTGTAGCCCGCGATACCGGTGCGGTCGTGGTAGGCGCGGCAGAAGCCGCCGTCGATGCGGATGTAGCGGCCCCTCGCCTTGACAGGAGGCTCCCCGATGGCGGCGCGGACGGGGACGTGGCCGTTGATGATGTGGCCCGTCTTTTCGTCCAGACCGAACTCCCGCAGGATGAAGGTGGCGGTCTCGTAGCTCTCCACCAGGTCGTAGTAGGGATTCTTGGTCTCGGTCCAGGTCTTGCGGTCCGCCACGAAATACCGCTCGAAGGTGGTCATCCGCTCCCGTCCGAAGAGGGGGGACTGGCGGCCGCACCACAGGTAGTACATAAAGTCCAGAGCGTCCTGCCCATGCTCGTAGAAGGCGGCGCGGGCGGTCTTGTCGCAGAAGTCCATGTAGGCGCGGCCCTTGCGGGTGACGCCGTCGAAGGAGGTCACCGCGTCGAACTCCCCGTCGGGTGTCATGGGAACACAGCCGTGGAACAGGAGGTTGCCGTTGCAGGTCTTGTAGAGGGCACCGTCATTGTACAGGAATTCGATGTGCTTCCGCAGGGCCTTGCTGTGACGGAAGGCGTGGGTCAGGGAATCAATGAGGGACTGCTCGGCGTCGGTGAGAGCGTAGGGGTCGGCAGGGTCGATGGTGGGGAAATGGCCGTCGTTGAGGGGATAGGTCTCCCCGTTCAGGGTGATGGTATTGTTCTCGTAGTCGATCTTGTCCAGCACCAGCCGATCCTCCATGCCAAACTCGGGATGGCGGCGGATGAGCTGACCCTCCAGCTTGAAGAGGATGATGGCGATGGCCTTGTGGGCCTTGGCCAGATTGTCCATGCTGTTCTTGACGTAGTAGGCGTCGTCGGGGTTGCGGGGCATGAACCAGGTGGAGTCGCGGTAGGTCTCCTGGGCGAAGCCGATGAGGTCGCGGAGGGAGATGCCGTAGGTGTTCTCCACGATGGAGAGGGTGTTGTACTGGAGAGCCGAGTTCAGCACCGTGGCCACGCAGGCGGGAGAGCCCGCGGCGGCACCCATCCAGACGATATCGTGGTTGCCCCACTGGATATCCACGTGATGGTGCTCCCGGAGCATATCCAGGATGCGGTCGGCGTGGTTGCCTCGGTCGTAGATGTCCCCTACCACGTGGAGGCGGTCCACCGCCATGCGCTTGATGAGGTTGCACAGGGCCACGATGAAGGCCTCGGACTGACCCACCTCGATGACGGTGTCGATGATGTTGCGGTAGTATTCCTGCTTGTCATGCTCCTCGCCCGAGGTGTGAAGCAGCTCGTCGATGATGTACTGGTAGTCGGCGGGCAGAGCCTCCCGCACCTTGGCGCGGGTGTACTTAGAGGCCACGGAACGGGCCAGATCCACCAGACGGTACAGGGTGATGCGGTACCACTCGGGGCCCACGACACCGCCTCCCCGCAGCTCCTCCATCTTCTCGGTGGGGTAGTAGATCAGAGTGCAGAGGGTGCGGCGGGACTCCTCGGACATGGTGCGGTAGAACAGGGTGTCCACCTTCTCGCGGATGACTCCCGAGCAGTTGTTGAGGATATGCTCAAAGGCCTCGGCCTCACCGTGGAGGTCGCTCATGAAATGCTCGGTGCCCTTGGGGAGGTTGGACAGAGCGTTGAGGTTCACCAGAGTCGCGCTGGCCAGGGCGATGGAGGGGTACTCGGCGGCAAGCAGGCGCAGGATCTTGAGTTGTTCTTTGGTGTGGGTGGTTTTGGGGTTGTCCATGGGTTCCTCCGATTATGTAAGAGTGGGGAAAAGAAATCAATGTCAGGTATAACGGGCGCACACACAGGTGCGCCCCTACCGAGCACACTGTGAAATCTCATGTTTTCGTCAAAGAAACACGGGGTAGGGGCGCACCTATGTGTGCGCCCAATTGGGCATTTTATTCTTCGGTTGGGGAATTATAGATCCGTCCCTCCTCCACGGTGACGTGGGCGCGGACGAGGTCCTCGATGGCGGTGCGGATGTGGTAGTGGGCGTAGCGCTCGGTCGGCTCCCACATGGAGATCATGTGCTCGCAATAGGTGTCCGCGAATTCTCCGCGGGCGTATATGTAGGTCGTCTCGCCGTCACAGCCCATCAGTTCCTCGGGATTCCAGGTGGGCTGGTTAGCGAAGTCCCATTCGTCCATGATGTTGGTCACCGAGGCAATCTCCTCGGCGGTCAGGGGGATGGCCGCCTCCTGGATCAGGTGGAAGGTGTAGGTCAGCCGGTAGTCGTCGTCATCTAAATGGTAGAAATACAGGATCCCGCCGCCGTCCTCGTGGATGTAGAGATCATACACATACACGCCATGGTAGCCGTATCCATCCCGCACCATATCGAAGGACACGTACTGCATACAGCGGATAAAGGGATAGGACTGCACGTTGTCCCGATCCGCGTAGACCGAGTGGGGGATATTGACCTCGTTACACAGGAGGTAGTAGGATGCCCACTCCCAAGCCACGTTTTCGGCGTTCTCGTCGGGCGTGTAGTCGCTCGCCTCGTAGCGGTCATAGCGGTCATCGCAGGCAGGCAAAGCCAAGACAGCGGACAGGAGCAGAAGGACGGAAAGCATCAGGCCAAAAAATCGTTTCATGGTGTGATTCCTTTCAAAATGGACCTCTACTCTATAAGACACCAAAAAGCCGAAAATCTTACACCCTTTCCGGAAAATTCACAATAATTATTCCTTCCAAGCCGGAATCTCGTCCTTGAAGAGCTGGTAGAACTCGGCGTTGGTCACCAGGACGATGGAGTCGTCGGCTTCGGCGGCCTCGGCGATGGTGCGGATCATGGTCTCGAACTTATCCCAGGTATTGAAGATGTCCAGCTCGTAGCCGTGGCCCCAGACGTAGAACAGCATATCCTCTGTGCAGTCGGCGGCGATGAACTCGTTCAGGAGGGTCAGGGAATCGGCGTCGCTGAAGCCGCAGGTGGGGTACCAGGTCATGAAATACTGAGGCAGGGAGAACTTGCCCAGGCCCATCTGGGTATTGCGGGTGGTGCAGCTGCCGTAGCGGATATCGGTGGTCTCCAGGATGGTGGTGATGTTGCCCTCGTTCCACTCGGTGTCGCCGCCGGGCCAGGCCATGCCGATGGGCTTATAGCCGAAGATCTTCTCGATGTTCTCGGCGTCGTTCTTCACCTCGCGGGTGACCTGACGCTCGGACAGGTTCTTAAGGGAGGGGTGGGTGCGGGTGTGGCACTCCACGTCAAAGCCGTCGTAGATGCCCGACTCCAGCTCGGCGCGGGTGTAGCGGATGTGGGTGACGTCGGGGCGGCCAAACTGCTGACCCACCCAGGCCCAGTTGGCGCCGTACAGGCCCGTGTTGATATAGAAGGTACAGCAGTCCACGCCGTACTTTCTCATGATCTCCATCATGCGGGCATCCTGGGTGATGCCGTCGTCCATGCGGATGGTGATGTACTTCTTGGGGGTGCCGTCACGGACGATGCCGTGATCCAGCCCCGCCTCGGGGGTCTCGGTGACGGCCTCGGTGGTGACTTCTTCGGTAGTTTCTTCCACGGTGGTTTCCTCCTCTGTGGGTGCTTCGGTGGGGGCTTCGGTGCCGGCGGGCTCCTCTGTGGGAGCGTCGGTGGGGGCGGGGGTGTCCTCGGCGGTGGTGTCGGGGGTGTCGGCGGGATCGCAAGCGGTCATGCACAGGGCGGTCAGGGCGGCGATCACACAGAAGGCCAGAATGAGCGTCAGATACTTTTTCATGGTAAACCTCACTTATTTTTGGGTGGATCAGATGGTCTTGACCACGGTCTTGAAGAACTCCAGCTCCTCCCCCGAGGGGCCCTTGACGAAGGCGACGCGGAGGGTCAGGCGCAGGGGATGGGAGTCCAGGGGAATCTCATAGGGGGGCTTCACCGAGGTGGCACCCGCCTCCAGGGCGATGCGGTAGGCCTCGTCCACGTTCTGGGCGGAGAAGGCGAAATGCAGGAAGGGGTTGCCGTCCTCCGGTCCTGCCACCTTGTCGGTGTTCAGATCGGGCTTGGCAAACAGCTCCATCAGGGAGCCGTCCCCCATGTCGAGGAGGGCGATGCGGGTATCCCCCTCCCCCCAGGCGGTGTAGACGGTCATACCGAGAGCTTTGTAGAAGGCCAGGGACTTGTCGAAGTCCTTGGCGGCGATGGCCATGTGGGCGTAGCCCAGGCCCTTGATGATGTTGTTGGACATGGTGATATCTCCTTTCAGATCTTTGGAAGGTATTTGGTGAGATACAAGATACTCGCCGAGCAAGCTCGGCAGATACAAGATACAAGATATAGAACGTTCGTTCTCCCAAGAGTTTTGAATATCTTGTATCTTTGTATCTTGTATCTCGCAGACAAACCACAATTTATTGATCGAACACGACCTTCTGCCGCAGAGCGACCGCCACGGCATCGGGGGTCTTGTAGTACTTGATGAGGGGCAAGAGCTTATGCCCGTCGGCCTCGGTGACCGCCTCGGGGAGCTTCCAGCCGCTATCACGCTCCACGGCGGGGTCGAGGGTGGGCTCAGCCAGCAGGATATCTCCGCTCATGTAGCGGCCAAACTCATCGCGGGTGGGAATGAGATTGCCCTGCCCGTCCTCGTCGGTCTCATACCACAAGAGGTCGGTATGCTCCGAAACAAACCACAGGCCCTCGCAGAGCCGCATGGTACAGCAGAAGGGGGCCTCGTAGCCCGTCAGGTATTGCTCGCTCACGCCGGGAAAGTCACCGTAGTGGAGATAGACCACGCTGTCGGTGCCCGCGCCGCCATTGGGACGCTGAGCGGTAGCCAGACCGTTGTGGTAGATGCGGGCGGCCATCCGGCGGTAAACGTCCTCTTGGGTGATCTTGTAGAGAGTGAGAGCTACCATGACCGAATCCACGATGGCGCAGGGCTCGGTCCAGGTGTTGGGTCTGCCCCACCAGTTGAGGTTCTGGTAGGTGAGATCCATGCCGCCGCCCACGGTGTAGAGCTCGTAGATGGCCTTGGCGCGGGCCAGGTAGGAGCCGTCCCCCGTCTCGCCGTACATACGGAGCATACCTCTTGCGGCGGTGAGGGTGCAGTGGGTCTGGGCGCGGAGGGTGACCTTGTCGATGGCGGAATAGACCTCGATCATCTCGTCCAACAGGTCCTTCACCCGTGCATCCTTGGTGATTTTGTAGACGTGGGACAGTCCATCAATAGCCATGAAGGCACAGCCCACGTCGGTGGAGAGTTGCCAGCCCTCCAGGAGAGTGGCGGAGTGACCGCTCACACCTCCCTCGTTGAGGTGCTTGGGGTCGCGGCTCACGGGGTATGTACGGTAACGCCCCGCTGTGGGGAGGAAAAGATGCTCGGTGACCGACTTGAGAGCGGTCAGAGAGAACTCATCCCCGAACTGCTCGTAATGCTCGCAGAGCCCTCGCAGATACCAGGAATGGCCCGAGAGCTGCTGCTCGTGGATCACGGGGTCCTGCTTGGGGTCGAAGTAGAGATGCTCATTGGTATACTTGGGGAGGGCCTCCATCAGAGCCTCCATGCAGGGGTTACGCTTCCCCGTCATCTTGTAGTGGCTGACGAAGGCCAGAAGAGCGCGGCCTTCCTTGTCCCCGGGCCAGTCGGCACAGTATTCCTGGAAAACGGCGGGCATTTGGTAGTAGTCCCCCAGCAGGCGGTTAAAGGAGCGGGCGATGCGCTCGTCCAGCTCGGCTTGATCGAAAATATGCTTCATCAACATGGTTCAACCTCCTTGATCGTACAGTTTATCCGAGGATGTTACAGAGCAGGGATAGTCCTCCTCGCGGATCAAAACTTCGGTCCCGTCATCGAAGCGCAACGTAACGGCGGTATCCGCCACGTCGCGGGAGGCCTTGACAGCGGCTACGGCCTTTCCGTCTCCCTTGCAGGGACAGAGAGCCGTGACCATACGGGCGGTGATCCCCGTCAAGGGATAGCGCACGCAGGGGGCGGGAACCGGTTCGTTGGTGGCGACGGCCTCCTCACATTTCTTGCGCCAGCCCATGAATACGGGCTCGGTCTGACCCGTCACCACGGTATGGGGGACCGAGGCCGTAAGGGTGAAGGTCACGCCGTCGCCGTGGTCAACCGTGAAGCGGGTGCCGTCGTCGGTATAGGGCTCAAAGCCCAGCTGGTAGGAGGGCGCGCAGGTATGAGCCTCCCCGTCCTCAGCGGTAAAGCGATCCGCCACCAGAGCAAAGGGCTGACTGCCCGCCAGACCCTCCTTGAAAAGAATGAGCTTGCGGCTATGCGTCACGGGCAGGTGATTTGCGCCGAACCCCTGGTCATAGACCCCCTCCGCCGTATCCACAGAGGGAGAAAAGCTCCATTTCATCCCCGCGTAGCCATCCAAAGGCTCGTCCCGCCAGGCGTAGCGGCCTCGGCGGTTCTGCCCCATGTCGTCCACCAGAGCGCAGTTGTGGGAGCGGGTGTCCAGCACGAAGCGGCGCATATCCGAGTCGTCGTAGGCGTAGTTGCCCGCATCGGGCAGGAGGTTCTTTCCATAGGCGAAGAGCAGGACGTTGAGCTTGTCCTCGTGCTGGTGGCCTCTGCCAAAGTCACCCGCATCCATGAAACACCAGAGGTCGTCCTTTCCCCAGCCCGTCCTCATGAAGGCCAGACCCGAATAGGGGAGCGCGACGGAGGTATACGCAGGAGGTTCGCCCTCGCGGCCCTCGGTGGCAAAGTAGCGGAGGGCGGGGTGATCGGGAAAATAGTTCAGTCCGATCCTGCACCAGAAGGCCAGCTCTCCCCGTCCGCCGTCGTTGAGGTCGGGGTATTTTCCGTCGGGACAGACGATGTTGATGTCCAGCTCTAAGAGCCGGAGCAGCTTCTGAGCCAGCCCCGCAGGAATGGGATGCCCCATGGCGCGGGCGGTGGCAAACACGCGGTGGTAGTTCACGATGACCACGTCGTGGTAGTTGGTGGACAGCTCGAACTGGAAGCCGTCGGCGTAGATCTGGCTGTCCAGCTCGGTCTCCAGCACCGAAAAAGCACGCTTGCCCCACACCTCGGCCTCTTGCAGGAAGGGATAGAGCATGGCGATATGGGCAAGCCCCGCCATCTCCATGGCTCGCCAGTTACCGCCGCCGCTGCCGAAGTTTCGCAGGCGGTAGCCATGGTCGCAGATGGAGCGAATGAAGGTGGTGATGACGTGATCCGTCATATAGGGAGAGTGGATGAAAGCGAAAAAGGCGTAATGCCAGTTGAGGGTCATGCGGATGCCCGCCTCGATGGTGCGCCAACACTTGGTCTGGTAGAAGGGCGCGTCCACGGGGCACTCGGCCTGCTGACACCAGCTCATCATAAGCTCCACGAAGGCCTTGGCGTACCTTTCGTCCTTCCTGTAGCGGTAGCAGTACCCCAAGCACCGCCATTCGTGGTGGCGGGAGAGCTGCCACGTCCACTCTGCGTAGCCGTTGGGCGTGGGGTTGGATTCCCAATCCACGTGGGCGGTGTCGGGAAATTTATGGGGGAAGCCCACCGAGCAGAGCTCGCCTGCCACGATCTTCTCGGCGGCGGCAAAGTCGTCGTCGCCGGGGCATGACCAGGCGTTCTCGCGCCCGTGGTACGGAATGGTAAAGTAGTCCTCCGTCCGCAAGGAGGTACGGATATAGTCAGCCAGCTGCTTCTCGGCCGCCTCCACGCCTCTTTCGCGGAAGGTCACGTCGATATCTGCCAGTGCCGGGATACGCCGATCCAATGCCTCGCAGAACAGCTTCTCACAGGTCGTCAGCATGGCGGCCTCCTTACTCCAGGCAGGCGTAGACGTCCTGTTCGAAGTGGATGGAGGTCTGGGAGCCCGCACCGCCGTCGTAGCGGGAGTTCTTCATGTAGACTGCCGTGATCTTGTTGACGGGATCCACCCAGAAGTGGGAGCCGTAGGCGCCACTCCAGCCGAAGGTGGTAACAGGGAGCCAGTGGCGCTCGTCGGTGATGACGCGGACACCCAGGCCCCAGCGCTCCCAGGCGGGCATGATCTCAAAGGGGACCCAGGGGGTGCCCATCTCCCGGATCAATTCCTCGGGGACCAGCCGGGTGCCGTCAGGAAGACGGCCGAAATTCACCAGCATCTCGGCGAATTTCACGTAATCGGGGAGGGTGGAGCACAGTCCCGCGCCGCCCGAGAACCAGGTCAGAGGGAAATTCTCAAAGATACAGCCGGGATGTGTGGCGCCGTCCTCGCTGACACCCATGCCATCCTCCTCGCGGCGGCTGTGCATGATGATGAAGCGGCTCCACTGCTCGTCAGAGGGGGTGAAGGTGGTATCCTTCATGCCCAGAGGCTCAAAGATCTCTTTGGTAACAAACTCGTTGTAGGGCATCCCCGAGGTCAGCTCCACCAGGCGGGCGCAGACGTCGAAGGCGGCGGTGGCGCTGTACATCTGGGCCTCGGTGGGCTGGAAGTCCAGCTTGAGGGTGGAGAAGTAGTTCACCACGTGCTCCAGATCCTGTCTGTCCGCCTCGGTGCCCAGGCCTTGACGGTTGCCCAGGTCTCCCGCGTGGAGGCCGTTCTGGTGGGAAAGGAGGATGCGGGGGGTCAGAAGACGCTTGGCGGGCTCCTTGGCCACCACTTGGTCGTCCTTCAGCTCACCCACCCACATATCCGCAAACTGCGGGAGAAGCTCGGTGATGGGCTGATCCAGGCCCAGCTTGCCGCGGCTGACCTGGATGAGGACGGCGATGGCGGTGATGGGCTTGGTCATGGAGGCCAGGCGGAAAATGGTCCCGTCGCCGTTCTCGGCGGTCAGGGGAATATCCTGCCCATAGCTCCACTTACCGTTGTAGGCTTTATAGATCTCTTTTCCGTCCTGCATGACGCAAATACCCGTGCCGCCGATGCGGCCGTCGGCCATATCCTCGGCGGTGCGCTTTTGCAGAAGGGCGGTTAGCTTTTCACGATTGAGGTACCTCATGGCAATCTCCTTTCGATCTCCGAAAAATCCCGATATGGATACAGGATAATTGTACCACAAAACCCGCGTCTTGTCAATGGAATTTGGGCAATCTGCCGCAAAAAACCGCCCATACCGAAGATTCCTCCCCGAAAACGAAAGCCGCCCCCGAACAGGAGACGGCATATCGATCCGAGAAACGTCATTCCACCCGCACCCGCACCGTAAAGGTCAAGGTCTCCCCGGCGGGCAGGACCGAGCAGTAGCCCCGCTCCAGGGCCTTGTGGGGGGCATCGTAGGGGGCGGAGGCGCACTCCAGGGCGATGTTGTAGCAGTCCTTGAAGGAGCCGTTGTTGAGCCACAGACCCACATAGGGGATGGCGGCGGCCGAGTCGCGGTAATCCATCTCAAAGGAATGGCCCGACTCGGTGTAGACTGCGCGGAGGAAGCCGCCGTTCGTGGGCTCGGTGAAGTAGAACTTGTAGGCCGCGCCGCTGCCGGGGGCATAGCCCATGAGGCGGTCGCGGGGCAGAGACTCCACGCCGTCGGGGCCGAACATATAGGCGGCGGGAGCATCTGCGGGGTAGGGGGTCTCCACCCGCAGGTCGTCGGTGCCCCGCATCATGCAGTGGGCCGCCCAGATGTAGGGGAAGTCCTCGCGGCCTCGGTTGCGAATGGTATAGGTCAAGGCCAGAGCGCCGTCGGGCTCGGGGGTGATCTTCTTCTCGAAGTCCACCGCGAACAGGCGGGAGGCGCAGGACAGCACCGCGCTCTCCCCCTCATAGGTCACCGCCAGAGGCAGGCGGCAGACCTCCCCGTGGTCGGGGTAGGTGAGACCCGCGTACTCCCCGGCGTCAGGGGTATAGGGATCGATGGTGGGGAACATATCGTCCCAGGAGGCACACTCGGACTCCACATAGGAGCCGTCGTAGGCCAGGCGGGCATAGGTGGGGGCGGGGTTCTGACAGAGGAACTCAAAGCCGTCGCGATTGGACTTGACCGAGGCCAGCTTGCCGCCGTCCTCGGGGAGGATGAGGGCGGTGAGGGTCTTGGTGGTGATCTGCAAGGCGGGGCGGTCCTTGTAGGTAGCGGGGGTGATGGCGGGGGTGGACATGGGAGGCCTCCTTGGGGAAGGAATATTTGTAGGGACCGGCGTCCCCGACGGTCCGCGGCGGTCATGGAAAATCACGAGCGGCACGGAGTCATTGGCTTCAGTATAGCACACACGGGCGGGATTGTCAAGAGAGGGGGACAGAAAAACCCCGCCGTGAAAACCACAGCGGAGGATCGTATTATCGTTTTTGGGCTTTCACAATCAAAAAAGTGGGCTTAATTTCTTCTTTAATCAGAATATTTGGTCTGACACTGACAGCACTTTCATCGGGGAGCGGCTCACAAACCGTATCTATGACAAACCCGGCTCTGCAAAGAGAGGTGATGATATCCGAAAATCTGCGATGGTATTTTTCCACACCGTCCACATACCAAAATGTATCTCTTTTCCCGGGCTTCCCGTAATCGGAAAAAGTAAAGGACACGGCATTGCCGTTCTCGTCCTTATTATAATGCTGATGGCCGCCAAAGGTCGCGGTAACCAACGGATGCTCCTGTGAAAACAGCAGGTAGCCGCCTTGGTTCAACAGCGCATACATATCCTTGCAAAGAGCTTCAAAATCTTCTATGTAGTGAACCGCCAAAGAACTGTAGATCAGATCAAAGCCCTCTGTAAGTCGGGAAATGTCGGTCATGCTCATCCGTACATACTCAATTCTTTCGTGGGATGATTCCGTGTTCGCTATATCCAACATTCTTTGAGAAATATCCATGCCGACTACACGCTCTGCACCTCTGTGGACAAAATCCATGCAGTTGTGCCCATAGCCGCATCCCAAATCCAGCACACGTTTACCGGAAAGATTGGGTAGCAGCCGATTCATGGCGGGCTGTTCAAGCAGAACGTTGTAATTATCCTCATTTTCCCGTAGTTGCTTGTAGCCGTTGAAAAACTCTTCGTTATCAAAGATATTCTGCTGACTCATCGTTACACCTCCTGTCCAATCAAAGCCATTGGTCATTTTCTATTATATCACAAAAATTCTGAGTTGTAAATAGAACAGCTCTATTTATCCAAAACAAAAAGCCCTGCCTGAGCAGAGCTTTTTGCATATACCTTTGAGAGTCTGAATCAGATCTCAGCGAAGTACTTGATGGTGCGGCACCACAAGATCAATCAGATCTCAGCGAAGTACTTGATGGTGCGGACCATCTGGCTGGTGTAGGAGTTCTCGTTGTCGTACCAAGAAACGACCTGAACCTGGTAGGTGTCGTCGTCGATCTTAGCCACCATGGTCTGGGTGGAGTCGAACAGAGAACCGAAGGTGATACCGATGATATCGGAGGAAACGATCTGATCCTCGTTGTAGCCGAAGGAAGCGGAAGCCTGAGCCTTCATAGCGGCGTTGATGCTGTCAACGGTGACGTTCTGACCCTTGACGACAGCGACCAGGATGGTGGTGGAGCCGGTGCAGGTGGGAACGCGCTGAGCGGAACCGATCAGCTTGCCGTTGAGCTCGGGGATAACCAGACCGATGGCCTTAGCGGCACCGGTGGAGTTGGGAACGATGTTCTGAGCACCTGCGCGAGCGCGGCGGAGGTCACCCTTTCTGTGGGGGCCGTCCAGGATCATCTGGTCACCGGTGTAAGCATGAACGGTGGTCATGATACCGGACTGGATGGGGTAAGCGTCGTTCAGAGCCTTAGCCATGGGAGCCAGGCAGTTGGTGGTGCAGGAAGCGGCGGAGATGATGGTATCCTCAGCGGACAGGGTCTTCTCGTTGACGCCGAAGACGATGGTCTTCAGATCCTTACCTGCGGGAGCGGAGATAACGACCTTCTTTGCGCCTGCGTTGATGTGAGCCTGGGACTTCTCGGTGGAGCAGTAGAAGCCGGTGCACTCCAGAACAACGTCAACGTTGTTGGCAGCCCAAGGGCAGTTAGCGGCGTCCTTCTCAGCGGAGATCTTAATGGTCTTGCCGTCCACGGTGATGGTGCCGGCCTCGTCGTCAGCGGTGACGGTGTGACCGTCGTAGCGACCCTGAGCGGTGTCGTACTTCAGCAGGTGAGCGAGCATGGAAGGCTTGGTCAGATCGTTGATGGCGACGATCTCGTAGCCCTCAGCGCCGAACATCTGACGGAAAGCCAGACGGCCGATACGGCCAAAGCCATTGATAGCAACTTTTACGGACATGGTAGTGATCCTCCATTTTATATAATTTTTTCTTAACAAAACGGGCGGTCGGGGAGTTTCCATCCCTTTCCAAGTATATATTTTATACCAAAACCGTCAAATATGCAAGGGGTTTGTGAAAATTTTTTCAAAATCGTTGTTTTGCATCCACCGTCCAACTCCCCATGAGCATTTTCGTGCAATTTGCCATGATTCCCTTCCCCAAGCAGGGATATTCGAAAGTGAAAAGAGCGAGCTCCCGAGGGAGCCCGCTTGGCATCAACGGATCAGCGAGGATTTTGCAGCTTGCGCAGGATCGTGGAGATCTGTCTGTCAAACTTCTTGCTGTGAGACGCGTAGGAGGAGGCGAAGTTACCGCCGGTGCTGAGAACGGCATCCGAGAACAGACCCGAGAAGCCCAGCTGCGTGAAGTACATGGCCATGTCGTAGGTACGGTTCAGGAAGATGAGATCCAGCATCTCGGAGGATTCCACGTCCTGGACGTTACGGGTGGTCAGCATGGTGTCGTAGTAAGCGGGACGGACCAGCTTCTGGGACAGGAGGGCGTAGACCTCCAGGACGTTGGCGAACTGCTCCATATCGCCCTTGGCCACAGAGGTGGGGATGGAGAGAGTCGAGCCGATACCGTGTCTCCAGGTATTATAGTTGACCTGCTCCTTGTTGTACTTGGGAACCGGCACCACGCCGTACTCCCGCTCCATGGTGGCGTTCAGACCGCGCAGGTAGCTGGCGGCCTCGCAGTAGAACAGGGAACGTCCCTGGACGAAAACGTCACGGGAAACACCCTCGCTGCCATGGGGAGCCACGTAAGAGGAGTTGTTCTCATGGACGATGGCGCGGGCGAGATCCAGCACGTTGAGGGCCTGCTCCATCTTCTTCTCCAGCACCAGCTCGGGCATATCCATGTCGCGGCTGTTAGCAACGTACTGAAGCCCTGCGCCGTAGAAGAAGGTATTACCGATGGAGCCGGGGGTGGAGAAGCCGTAGGTATCCTTCTCGTCCCACTTGCCGTCGCCGTTCTCGGTAGCCAGCTCCTTGATAATGGAGTTGAAATACTCCAGCGTCCAGTCGCCGGCCTTGACCGTATCGTAGGGGTTGGCGACCTTATACTCGGTGGCCAGCTCCTTGTTGAACATGAAAACAAAGGTCACGTCGTCGTCCACGATGTTGAAGGAGCCGTCCATAAAGAACACGCGGCCGTCCAGAGCAAAGTCCAGGGTACCGGCATCCCACCAGTCCTGCTCCAGATCGACGTCCAGCTCCAGGTAATTGTAAAGGTAGCCGGAGGTCGCGTTAGAGGCGGCACTGTCGGCGGTGGTGGTAATCAGATGGAAGTCGCCGGTGGCGGTCTGCACCTCACCCATGATCGCGCCGCCGATGGCGGAGTTGGGGGTGGGGATCAGCACGAAATTCAGGTTGCAGTACTCCTCAAAGAGGGTATTGCGCTCAAACACGGCGTCGTTGATGACACCGCTTCCGGTATCGTCGTTGCTCTCGGGCTGGGCCTCGACCTCCTCGGTGTAGCCGCCGATGTCGTTGACGTAAATGATACCGAAATCATTGCCGCCCCAGTCTACCTCGGCGCGCAGCTCGGCCAGAGCCTCCTCCAGGGGATCGGTGACCGCCTCGGTGTTGGCTTCTGAACCGCTGTTGGACTCGGCCGAAGGATCGTCGGGCTTACCGCAGGCGGCGAAGACCGAGACCGTCATCAAAAGAGCCAACGCAAGACTCAACAGCCGAATTTTCTTGTTCATAGATCATTCTCTCCTTTTCGGTTTTATCGGGAGTATTTCGTAATTTTCATTGTATCACACTTTTCCCGTTTTGTCAAGAGAAAACCCTCCGTCCCGCCCTTGGCGGTTTGCACAAAATATAAAGAAACCGGACCCGAGGGCCCGGTTTCGGTTGATCGGAAGGATCAGTCCTTCTCCAGCTTGCGCAGGATGGTCTTGAGCTTTCTGTCAAAGCCCTTAGCGGCCGCGCTGTATGCGGAGGAGAATCTCTCGCTGTTCTTATCGTTGACGTTGGACTTGAACACGTCGTAGAAGCCCAGATCGAAGTAGAAGGCCAGATCGTACACACGGTTCTGGAAGATGAGATCCAGAATCTCAGCAGACTCGGCATCCTGGACACCGCGGCTCTTGAGCATGGTGTCGTAGTAGGCGGGCTTCAGCTTCTGGTGGGACAGGATGGCGTAGGCGGACATGATCTGACCCATCACCTCCACGTCCTTCTCGGGGATAGCGGACGTGACCGAGAAGGCGGAGCCGCTGTCATGGGTCCAGGTGCGGTAGAACTCCTGGGCCTTATCGTACTTCGGCACGGGCAGAACGCCGTAGTTGCCATCGGTCATCTCGCGGTTCAAGGCAGAAAGATACTGGGCGACCTCGCCGTAGAACAGGCCTCGGCCCTCCTTGAAGGCGGTCAGGCCCTTGCCCTCTTCACCGGGAGGAGACATGAAGGAGGCGTTGTTGTTGTGGTAGATGGCGCGGGAGAGCTCCAGCACGTTCAGAGCCTTCTCCATGTTGGTGGAGGAAGCCAGGAACAGCTCGGGGTAATCGACGGACTCGTCGTTGATGACATAGCGCAGATCGGAGGCCAGGAAGAAGGTGTTGCCGTACTCCCAGGTATTGATGAAGCCGTAGGTATCCAGCTCGTCCCACTTACCGTCACCGTTGTCGTTGGAGATACCCTGAATGACGTTGTTGAAGTAATCCAGCGTCCACTCCCAGCTCTTGACGGTATCGTAGGGATTGGGGATGGTGGCGGAGTAGGTGTTGCGCAGATCCTTGTTGAAGATCAAAACATAGGTCACGCCGTCATCGCGGGTATTGGCAGAACCGGTCATGAAATACACACCGCCCGCCAGGACAAAGGAAGCGGTACCCGAATCCCACCAGGGGCCATCCAGGTCCACGTTCATCGCATTGAAGTCATAGAGATAGCCGTTGGTCGCCAGGGCGGCACTATCGCGGAGAGAGGTGTCCATAAACCGGAAGTCTCCCGTAGGCGCAGAGGCCTCGGTGCGGGCTCTGCTCTGCACGTCACCCTCAATATTGCCGTACACCAGATGGCAACGCTCCTCCAGGAGGGTGTTGCGCTCATAGACGGCGTCGTTGATGATCTGGCTGGCGCCGCCGTCCTTATCGACGGTCTCGTTGACGCCGTAGTTCTCTTCCTTCTGGCCAGCACCGTACAGGACGGTAAACTCACGTCCGCCGTAGTCGATATCTCCCAGATCGTCCAGCGCCGCCTGAACCTCGTCCACGGTGTCGCCCTCGGTCGCGGCTTCGTCCTTGCTCTGCTCACCGGGCTTGTCGGTCTCATCGCCGCAAGCCACGAAACAGGACAGGAGCATCAGTCCCGCCAAAACCAGACAAAACAGCTTTGTCAGTTTGGTTTTCATGTAAAACCTCCTTATAAAATATAGATTACAAAGCACCCTTTCCATGGGGTCAATCGGCATTGTTCCCAGGCAAAAGGGCGCAAATATGGGCAGTCTGCACAAAGACCCCCGTACTCATATTCATTACATCACAAAATCGCCTACAAGTCAAGCGATATGCATCATTTTTTCTGCACCTTAGGAAATTTTGGCAGGAGCTTGAAAAAGCCGTCCAAAGGAAAGACCGCCCCCGATGGGAGGCGGTGCGGTTCAAGCTTTCGCGCGGGGACGGACGAGGGTCAGGGTCTCGATGCGGCGGAGCCCCAGGGAATCCAGGAAGGAAACGGCAGAGGCCTCCAGCTGCGGTTGCTCCAGCCAGGAGGGGGCATGGGCGTCCCAGCCCAAAATGACCTTGTTTCCCACGGCGGCGGCCTCCTCCCAGAAGATGGGATTGGGATAGTGGCGGTGGGTGCCCAGACCCAGGAGATTATACTCCAGAGGCACCCCGCATCCCTTGGCCTCCCGGCAGAGGCGGCGCATCTGCGCGCGGTAAACAGCCTCCTCCCCCGTGAAGCGGAAAATATCGGGGTGGACGAAGCAGGAGAACGCCCCCGTGTTCAAGGCCTCGGCGCACTGATCCACATAGTGTGCAAGCCCCGCCTCCTCGGCACAGGGCACGGCGACATAGGTACCGCCTCTTTCGTGATCCAGAAAATGCTGGCCCAGCATCAGATACTCGTAGGGGTAGGGCTCCAGCAGGCGGAGCAGATCGTCGAAGAGGGCGGGAAAATACTCCGCCTCAAAGCCGATGTGGACGTCGATCTCCCCGCGGTACTCCTCCTTGAGGGCGCAGAGGGTGTTCACGTAATCGGCGGTCTCCTCGGGCTGCATCCGCATACCCGAGCGAAAATCGGTATAGGGCTGGGGAACGTGGTCGGCAAAGCCGAAAATCTTGAAGCCTTCTTTCAGAGCGGCCTCGATATACCGCCGCTCGCCCGTCTCGGCGTGGTTGCAGCGGTGGGTGTGGGCATGGTAATTGGTTTTCATACGGTTAGTTTTCTCGGTTCTTTTATAAATTATGCAAACGGGGGTTATCTCTTCGTCATATCGATCCGTACCGCCGCCTCGGCCGGAACCAGGCGGTAGCCGTTTTCGATCGGCTCGACAGTACAGCCTGTCACGGGGATAGCATAGTCATACCCGTTGTGGGTATAGCAGAACTCTCCGTGCTCATAGGCGACCGCAGTCTCGTGAGGCACGCCGAGGGTGTAGGTCAGCACACCGCAGCCCTCAAAGGAGATGCCCTTGGGGGAGAGGTAGATCAAGCCGTCCCAACCCGTAGCGAAATGGATCACGACCTCCAGTGCTTGTCCGTGCTCCACACAGGTAAACCCCGAGGGGCGAACGGACAGCTCCATCGACAGGGCGCAATCCTGGCCGTCACGGCTCCAGATGCGGCCGTCCACCGCCGGGAGGTTGTCGTACACCGCGTCCCAGGCCTCGCAGGGCTTTTCCATGTAGCGTTCCATATAGCGGTCGTCGAACTTAGTCAGGTCGCGGATAAACAGCTTGTCCCCGCGCAGGAAGAGATTCACACGGTAATGGGCGCAGCTGTACCACACCGAGCGGCAGACCTCGGCGGGGCTCGTGCCGTCGTGGGCCCAGTCCTCGTAAGCGGTCAAGGCGGTGGCGGGGGTGACGGTCATGCTCGCCCGCATATCCGCGCCGGTGTCTCCCAGCTTTTGGACGGTAAGAAGTCCCTTGTCGCGGTAGGCGGCGATCTTCTCGGCCTGCATGCGGTAGCCCTTCCCGATCCACTCCCAGCCGAAGCTGTTCTCCTGGCCCGTGGTCATCTGGGAGAAGGTCAGGCAGGGATTCTTGTAGTAGGTCTCCAGATACCAATCCACCACGTTGGGATCCGCGCCGGGGCCCCAGACAGGCTCCATGGTGGGACAGCCCGAGAGCTTGTCGGTGTACTTGCTCTCGTCAAAGCCGTAGATGGGGTCGATACCCAGCATACGGAAGACGGGGGTCCTGCACCCCGCCTCGGGGGTCCCCGCAGGGCAGAGCATATTGTTGCGGGAGGGGTAGTAGCCGCCGCTGTAGTAGCCGCCCCAGAGGGTGTAGGCATCCACCGCCCATTGCTCGCGGCAGATGCAGATGGCGGAGAGGTCGTACCTGTCGCTCATATAGTTGATGGAATGGGTATCCAGGAGCCAGGAGCCCGCCACCTTGGGGTAGTAGCCAAAGGTCTCCTTGAAGAGGCGGAAGGCCTCGTCGATGAGGGCTTCCCTCTGCTCGGGGGTGTAGGCGGGGAGGAAGCCGGGATTGACGAACCAGTCCCAATCGTAGCCGGGACGGCCTCTCCACTCAATGCCCACGGCCTCGGTAAGGGGGCGGCCCATCTCGAACCACAGGCCCAGCTCCATATGCTCGTCCAGCTCGGCCTTCATCAGCTCTACCATATCGGGGCGGATGAGGGCATCGTACTGCATGAGCACGGTATGGTCGAAGCCGTAGCTCTTGTTGATGGCGATCTCCTCCTTGATGGGGGTATAGAGATCCTGCCACGGCTGGCGGGGCTCACAGCCGCGGACGAAATTGACGAGGTTCATGATGCGTTTTTGCATGGGATCATTCCTTTCAAATTTGGGTTTGTCGAACAGATACAAGATACGCGCCGAGCAAGCTCGGCCGATACAAGATACAAGATATAGAACGGCTGTTGCCGCAAGGTTATTTCATATCTTGTATCTTTGTATCTTGTAACTTGTATCTCACCGATAAACTGCAACTTATCTCCAATTCTCCACGAACCGAAGCATCACTTCGGTGGCCGTCCCTGCGGCGGCGGCCAGGAAGGTGGGGTAATCGGCGAAAGCGTTCTCGTCCCCGCCGTCGGAGATGGCGCGGAGGATGCCGTAGGGGGTGCCGTTCACGAAGCAGACCTGACCGAGGGCCGCTCCCTCCATCTCGCAGGCGATGACGGGCTTGTCGGCGGTGTCAAAGTTGGCCTTGATGCGCTCCTTGTCGGAAGTACGGCAGATGAACTGATCGCCCGAGGCGATGGTTCCCCGCATATAGGGGACCCCCTCACTGCCCACAGCGGCGGCCAGAGCGGCGGTAACGGTGGGATCGGTGGGAATGTAGATGATATTGATGCCCGAGATCAGACCCACGGGATCTCCGATGGGGGAGGTATCCATATCGTGCTGGACCACCTGCTCGGCCAGGGCGATCTGCCCGATGGAGAGGGACGCGGACAGGGTCCCCGCCACGCCGCTGTTGATGATGCAGTCGGGGGCGTACTTCAAGATCATGGTCTGGGCGCACATGGCGGCGAAGACCTTGCCGATGCCGCACTTGGCGCAGACCACCTTTTTGCCTCGCAGATCGCCGTAGACAAAAGTCATATTGCCCACGGTCTCGATCTCGCTGTTCGTCATGGCGGCGCAGAGGGCCTCCACCTCGATCTGCATGGCGCCGATGATGCCGATGGCGGCTTTCTTGATCTCGTTCATAGCTGTATGTCCTCCGTAAGACGGTGTTTTTTCGGGAATATTGTACCACAGCGGGGGCTCTTTGTCAAGATTCTCGGGAGGATGATCGGGGAAAAACCCACGAAATCACGGTAAAAATTCCACTTTTTGGTCCCGCCCCATTTACAAGGGCGAGAAAATATGCTACAATACCTCCATTAGGAAACCACCCCGAAAGGAGTCTTCATATGAGCATCGCCGTATCCAAGGATTCTCTGTCCAACCGCCGTCTGTACCTGAAGAACCGCCGCACCCTCATCAGCTTCTCCGAGGAGGGTCAGCTTGAGCGCGTCACCCTCGATCAGAATCTCTGCGAGAAGTCCATCGAGGCTCTGAAGCCCGATCTGGTGTCCATCGGTGACCACGCCCTGCACCTGAAGGCCGCCGACGCGGACGGCTGCCATCCCCGTGAGATGAGCTTTACCTATACCGCCGCCGCTCCCTTCTGCCTGTCGGATGCTCCCATGCTGACCTTCGCCATCTCCCCCTACGACGGGGAGCGGGACAGCCAATATTTTTCCGACGTGGCCGAGAACAAATACTTCGTGGAGAAGCCCGATCCCCTGCTGGTCAGCCGCTCCTACGTCACCGTCACCCTGATGGGCGGCGGCTGTGAGGCCTCCCGCACGGTTCAGCTCACCAACTACGGCTTCAACCGCATCTACGCCAACTTCGCGGGGGAGCCTGTGGTGTCCTCGGTGGAGGCCATCCGCTTCGACTACCTCATCGACGAGGAGGTTCCCGCCTGGCAGAGGATCATCAAGCTGGACACGGTGGAGGCCGCCATGAGCGTGGACTTCACCTTCAAGGGCAAGGGCATGGAGGTGCTGTTCGAGGCCGAGAACGGCGCGGTGACCCATAAGGACGATACCGTAACCTACACCTTCGCGGGGGAGTCCTCCCTGACCCTCCCCGACCTCACCGACGGAAAGAATACCGTCTGCGACGTCTTCCTGCCCATTAAAAATACTCTGGTGCTCCGCATGGACGCCACCACCCCCGCCCTTGATCTGACGGTGCAGTTCAAGACCGACGGCGAGAATTTCTTCTCGGCTGACAAGCAGAAAACCTTCGCTCTGGAGGGGCTGGACGCTCCCCAAACCGTCTACCTCAACCTCTCGGATTGTGAAAAGGCCGTGGGACGTCTGACGGGCATCCGTCTCATCCCCCACGCTCCCACCGCCGAGGCCGTGACGATGCGGCTGTGGAAGGTGGCATTTGAGCAGGAAAAGAAGATCGGAGCCTCTGCCGGCCGCTTCACCTCCTGCGTAGCCGATACCGAGGCCGAGACCATCACCTTTACCTGTGAGCTCGACCCCGCCTACATGGGCCGCGAGCTGGCGATCTACGACGTGTTCCCCAGCGATATCCACCCCGATCTCAGCAAGCTGGAGTGTGTGGCCCGTACCCGCATCGAGTCGGCCACCGTCACCCTGACCGCCCCCCTCATGCGGGGGAACGTCACCCGTATCGCCTCCCAGTTCCTGGGTGCCGTCCTGCCTCCTGTCTGCGATACCTGCGCCGACGAGGATTGGACCCCCCTGGCCGAGCGTACCGTCATTGAGAATTGGAAGGACATCTGCGGTGAGAATCCTTACGCCTTCGAGTTGCCCGATTACACCGTCTCTGTCCTGGACTTCGGCGCCAAGGGTGACGGCTTCACCGACGATACCGATGCCATCCAGGCCGCCATCGACCACATCAGCAACGTCGGCGGCGGTACGGTGGTCATCCCCGGCGGGGTGAACCTCCACGGCGGCATGGACATGGGCCGCCGCTATATCGTGACCAATCTGTATATCCGCAGCTTTGTGGAGCTTCGCATTGAGGAGGGCGCCGTCCTGTGGCAGGCCGACGACATTTCCTTCTATAAGATGCTTCCCCGCTTCGGCCACAACGTCTCCATGACGGGCGTCAACTGGCCCGCCAACCACACCTCGGGCAATATGCCCCTGCTCTACGCCTTCCGCGAGGAGAGATTCCGTCTGACGGGCGGCGGTACCATCCGTATGTGCGACACCGAGAGCGCCAGCGAGGACGGCTACTTCCGCTTCATCGGCGACAACGTCTGCATCGGCTGCTGCGACCGTATGCACGTCTGCCCCATTGGCATCGCGGAGTGCGACACCTTTGAGGTCAGCAGTCTTACCGTCATCCGCTCCAGCGGCGTGTACATGAGCCTCCCCCGCAACCACCACGGCTACTTCGCCAACCTCCTTTTGGACGAGGCCAAGTGTACGGGTGCCGACGGTATGTGGCCCTCGGCCTCGGAGGGTATGCGATTCACCCGCATCCTCCTCAACACCAACGACGATGGCATCTGCCTCTCGGCCAACTACAACGACCCCCGTGATATGCTGTGGAATTTCACCCACCCCGGCACCGAGCGTAGCACAAGGGACATCGAGCTGTCCCACTCCCGCTTCAACTGCTACGTCTTTACCGCCTCCGCCATCTCCTTCTGCGTCTGGGGCACCGACACCCCCGACCTGGAGCGGGCCGAGGTGCGGAACATCCACATCTTCGACACCTCCCTGGAGGGCCGCGTCTCCATCGGCGGCTGGACCGACAACCCCTACTACGGTGTCTTCCCCTTCGATAACTCGGAGACCGACGATTTCTCCCCCGTCAAGAACGTCCGCATCCACAACTGCGAGCTCCGCTCCCCCCTGGGTCTGGGTGCCCTCCGCATCCTGAATCTGGAAAACGATCTGGGCATCCGGTCTCCCTCCCGGTTCGAGCGGGGTGACTTCCTCCGCCGTCCCGCCGAGCGCAACCCCGACTGGCGGCTGGGACTTTCGGGCTGGTCCTACACCACCCGCGAGGCGGTGGATCAAATCATTCTCTACGGCAAGGCCTGCGCCGTCCTCACCCCCGTCAGAGGCAAGGTCTGCGACCTGTGGCAGGGACTGTACCTCACCGAGGGCACCCACACCATGCGCTTCTCCTACAAGGCAAGCGGCACCTTTACGGCCTTCGTCCGCCGCGCCGAGGACCTGACCCGCCCCACGGGCGCCGCTCCCACCCTGACGACCATCCATGAGGAGACCCTTGTCTGCGGTCTTGACGGCTACCTCCCCGGCCGCGACTGGCAGACGGCATCCGTCACCTTCACGGTTCCCGAAGATGGCCTGTATCAGCTGGGCGTTGCGGGAACCCTGCGCGATACCATTGGTCTCTACGTAACGGATATTTCGCTGGATGAGTAAGCCGCGCCGCCCAAGTCTTGGTCAAATTGCCCAATTTGTCATCCCTTTGTCTATGGAAATTTCACGGATATTTTCAAAAGAAATTTTCAAAAAACCCTTGCAAATTGAGGCAAAATGTGTTATGATATATGCGTATATGTGTGGCCTTACCACATACCCTCTCAGATGAGGTAAGGTTGGAGCATAAATTTATGCTAAGAGGAGGACAAACTCATGCCGAACATTAAGTCTGCTAAGAAGCGCGTGAAGGTGACTGAGACCAAGACCCTTCAGAACAAGATGTTCCGTTCCCAGATGAAGACCGACATCAAGAAGTACCAGGCCGCTCTGGCCGCCGGCGATATGGCCGCCGCTCAGGAGCTGTACAAGGCCGCCGTCAAGAAGATCGACGTGGCCGCTTCCAAGGGTATCATCCACAAGAACGCCGCCGCTCACAAGAAGAGCGCATTCACCAAGGCTCTCAACAGCCTGAACGCCTGATCGCGACGCGATCCGATTGTAAGCTTCGACAAACCGACAAAAAACACCGTTGCGGTCTACTCAAGCCGCGGCGGTGTTTTTTGCAGATCCCCGATCTGATCGGTCCGGAGTAGGGGCGCACCTGCGTGCGCGCCTTCTGTTTTTTGGGGAAAGAGCGCACACATAGGTGCGCCTCTACAACTTTGTTTTACCTAAAAATTGACACGAAGGTGTTTTAAAGCCTCTCCCCTTGCGAGAGGGGGCAAGCCACAGGCGTGACGGAGAGGGCATTCTGCGCGTCAGTTTGCCCTCTCACCCGCCGTTGGCGGGAGCTCTCCCGGAGGGAGAGCCTTAGAGAAACTGTCAACTTTTCAATGAAACAAGGTACTGCCAAAACGGTAATTCTTGGGAAGGTGATCCTCACAGATCCGCCCCGCGCAGGGCTCTGGCAAACTTCTCCGCCATATCCTCTCGGTCACGGCTCGCCGCCATGGCCCACATGGCCGCCGCGAAGGCCGCCTCGGAGGGGATGTCGCGGGCGGTGACCACCTGGCCGCCGCAGGCGTCGTGGATGCGGCGGCCTGCGCGGTAGACGGTAAAGTCGCTCTCGCCGTAGGGGACCTGGGAGGTGAGGATCAAAAAGACCCCGCTCTCGGCCACCCGGGTGAGGACGGGCACCAGAGTATCGGGGATGCCGCCGATGCCCACACCCTCCACGATGAGGGCATGGAGCCCCTCGGCCATGTGGCGCAGGACGTAGGGAGACATCCCCGGGGTCAGGTGCGCCAGGGCGATGCGGGTGTCCAGATCCTCATAAAACTCGTGAGAGGGCATGAGGGGGCTGTTTGTGACGGTTCCCTGCCCTTCCCCTACGGGGACTCCGTAGCGGATGATCTGGCCGTCGTGGATCAGGGCGGTATCGGGACAGCCCACGCTCTCAAAGGCGTCGGGGTCGGTGGTATGCCGCTTTCTTGCCCGCAAACCGCGGATGACCCGCCCCGCGAAGACGATGCGCACGCCTCTGGCCCCTTCGGAGAGTGCCCAGGCAAAGGCGTCCTTGAGGTTCTCGGCGGCGTCCGACCCGGGGACCCCCATGGGGAGCTGGGCACCCGTCAGGACGATGGGCTTCTCGCTGTGCTGGAGCAGGCAGGACAAAGTGGCGGCGGCGTAGGCCAGGGTATCGGTGCCGTGGGTGATGACGAAGCCGTCGAAGTGATCGTAGGCGTCTCTTACGGCGGCGGCTACCGCCATCCACTCCTTAGGGGTCATATCGGTGGAGTCTAAATTGAACAGGGGGCAGGCAGTCACCTCGCAGACACGGGTGACAGCGGGAACGGCGGCCAACAGGTCGTCGGCGGTCAATGCGGGGGCCAGACCGTGGCCCGAATCCCGACAGGCGATAGTGCCGCCGGTGGTGAGAAGGAGGATGTGACGCATGGGATGCTCCTATGGAAGTTTATTGTCAAATTTGGGTTTATAGGTCTGTTGGTTTGTGCTGACCCTTGGGTGTTGCCCTCTCACCCGCCTACGGCGGGAGCTCCCCCAGAGGGGGAGCCTTTCGTGACAAACCCACAAAAATCCCGTTTCCTCACAAGTTTTTTCCACCGTTCT